>DATFUQ010000184.1:0-11626 GCA_035260745.1 Lacunisphaera sp.
GACGGCCGGCACGACTCCAACCAGGAGCTGATGGCGCAGGGCGCGGCGAATTTCGTAGCGCCGCTCTTCGGCGGTCTGCCGGCGACGGGAGTAATTGCGCGAACCGCGACGAACATCCGCAGCGGGGCCGCCACGCCGGTGGCCGGCATCATTCACTCGGTCGTGCTGCTGGTTGTACTGCTGGTGGCCGCGCCGCTCTTCAATGATGTGCCGCTGGCCACGCTCGCGGCGGTACTGGCGGTGGTGGCCGTCCGCATGGGCGAGTGGGAGGAATTCGCTCTGCTGCACAAGAAGCCCCGGGGCGACGCGGCGGTGTTCCTGACCACATTCGGCCTGACCGTGCTGTTCGACCTCACGGTTGCGGTCGAGGTGGGCATGGTGCTGGCGGCGTTCTCGTTCATCAAGCGGGTGACGGACACCACCATGATCCAGGCCATGACCGGCGAGGAGGCGGCGCTCGGCGGACAGGGACACGAGCAGGTGGCCAACGTCCCGTCCGGCGTGATGATCTACCGCGTGTTCGGTGCGTTGCTCTTCGGCTCGGCGGGAAAACTGGAGAGCATCATCCGCCGCTCGGGCGGCGAGACCGACGTGGTCATCCTCCACCTGGCGGCGGTGACGGCCATGGACGCCACGGCGCTCAACCGCGTGGAAAATCTGCACGAGAAACTGCACCGGCATGGCAAGCATCTCATCCTGAGCGGCCCGCACACCCAGCCCTATTTCATGATGGAGAAGGCCGGCTTTTTCGACGCCCTCGGCCGCGAGAACATTGCCCCCGATCTGGAGGCGGCGGTTGCCCGCGCCAGGGAGTTGCTGAAAAAGTAGGGCGCAAGCGCACGCTTGGGTTCCCGTCCAGAAAATACGTCCATCAGGCCGGTTACTTGCCCAGCACGGTGCGGATGATCTTGCCGAGTTCGCCGACGCGATAGGGCTTGGTCAGGTAGCCGTAGAAACCCATGTCGAGGAACTGGCGGGCCATGTCTTCATTGTCGTAGCCGCTGGCGATGATGGCGCACACCTCGGGATGCAGGTCGCGCAGGATCTTGAAGGTCTGCTCGCCCCCCATGCCGCCGATGATGGTAAGGTCCATGATGACGGCGTCGTAGGGCCGGCCGATGTTGAGGTAACGCTTGTAGAGCTGGATGGCCTCCTCGCCGTCCCTGGCGAGGTCGCACTTATACTCGAGGTTTTCGAGCATGCCCTTGGTGAGCGTGCGGATCTGCTCGTCGTCGTCCATGAACAGGATGCGGCCGGTGCCAAAACTATAGCTGGGCGCGCGGCGCGCCTCGACTTCCTCGGGCCGGTCGGCCTGCGGGAGGAAGACGGTGAAAGCCGTGCCGGTGCCGACCTCCGATTCGACGCCCATCTGGCCGCCGTGGCGCGTGACGATGGAGAGCACGGTGGCGAGGCCGAGCCCGGTGCCGGTCTTTTTCGTGGTGAAGAACGGCTCGAAAATTTTCTCCAGATGCTCGGACTTGATGCCACTGCCGTTGTCGCGCACCTCGATGACGACATAGGGGCCCGCGGCAAGAGGCACGACCTCGCCGTCGGCGAGCGCCTTGTTGCCGGCGGTGATCCAGATCCGGCCCTGGCTGGTCGGCATGGCCTGGATGGCGTTGATGATGAGGTTTTGGAAAACCTGCAGGATTTGCGCGCGATCCACGCAGATCGTGCCGGTCTCGGGCGCGATGTTGAGCTCGATCTTCACGGTCGAACCCGCGGCCGCCAGGCGCCGGGCGTCGTCCAGGATGTCGGCGGGTTTGGCGACCTGGCGCACGGCCGTGCCGCCCTTGGAGAAGGTGAGCAGTTGCCGGCTGAGCGCCTTGGCGGCGGCGCACGCGCTTTCGCTGTTGGCCAGGCCGGAGTAGTCGCGCAGGTCCTTCGCCATCGAGACGCCGCCGAGGATGGTCGTGAGGAGGTTGTTGAAATCGTGGGCGATGCCGCCGGCGAGCTGGCCGAGCGACTCGAAGCGGTTGGCGCGGACGAGTTCTTCCGGTGTCAGGCTCATTTCATCGGGATTGCGGAACACGAGCACCGCGCCGGCGGGCCGGCCGGTGCCATCCAGCACGGCGCGGGCGCTGAACGCCACGGGGTGCGCCTGGGGGCCGCCGAGGTCGAGGGCAAACTCGGTGCTGAGCGTAATGGGCTCGCCGTTGCCGAGCACCTTGGCGACGGGATTCTCGCCCGGCTGGCCGCTCGCGCGGTGGACGAGCCGGATGATTTCCCCGGCATGCTGGCCGGCGCATTGCTCATGGGTGCGGCCCAGCAATTGCTCGGCCTTGGCGTTGAGATAGACGAGCTCCCCGTCGGCATCGGCGAGCAGCACCGCTTCCTGCAATTCCGCGAGCAGCACCGCCAGATGCGCGGCGGGCAGCCCGAGGCCCGACCCGGCCGGGGCGCCGCCCGTCTCCGGCATGGGCATGGCGAAGCCGATGACGCGCTGCAGCTCCTTGCGTCGCGAAATCTGCCGGACGATGCCGGCATGCACCAGCACCTCCCGGTCCTCCCGGTGGCGCAGCCGCAGGGTGTCGAAGTAGGCGACCTGGCTGGGCTGTTGCGCGAGGAAATAGGCCTGCAGCCCGCCGGTGGTTTCTTCCAGCGGCAGGGCGCGGAGGAAGGATGCAATGGAGTCGGGCAGTTCCGTGTCGGCATAACCCAGCAACGACTTGAAGCCGGGCGACAGCCAGTAAAGGCCCGTGGAGAAATCAAGATCGAAGGCCCCGACGCGCCCGCGGTCGCTCAGTTGCTGCAGGCGCTCCTCGGCGCGGAGGCCGGCTTCCTCGAACTCCTTGCGATCGCCGATGTCGAGATGCGCACCGATGACGCGCTGCAAGGCGCCGTTGGGCCCGTAGATCTGCAGACCGACGCTCTGCACCCACACGTAACGGCCCGAGGCGTGCTTCATGCGGAACTCAATGGAAAACTGCCGCGGGCCGGTCGCGCTGCCGCGTCCCTGCCGGTCGGGCGCGGCCGCGGAGTCGTCGGGATGGATGAGATTCAGCCAGGTCTCGTAAGTGTTGGGCAGCGCGACGTCGGCGTAACCGAGCAGGCGTTTCCAGGTCGGCGAGTAATACATCTCGTTCTTCTGAAAATTCAGGTCGAAGAAGCCGAGCGGGCTGCGCTCGCTGAGCTGGGTCAGGAAATTATCGGGTGCGCCGGCGCTAGGCGCGGCCGGGACGGCGGCGGGGGCCAGCGTGGCGGGCAGGGTGATGAAAGCAAGGTAGCGGACGGGCTCGTCGCCGGCCTTTTCGATGTGGATCAGGACATCGAAGGCGGCCGCCTCCTTGGGTTGCAACTTGAGGGCGATGGGCTGGCTGCGCGTGGCGGCGAGCAGCACTTCCCACTGGGATTGGACCCAGTTGGTCTCCCGTGACACCACGTCGAAGGTAAAGAGGTTGGGAAAGAGGTCGCCGACCAGCTCGGAGTTGCGCGCCTGCCAGATCGTACAGGCGGCAACGCTCGCCACTTGGATCCGCCCGTCAGTATCAAGCACCAGAACCGCGCTGCCAGCGGCGGACAGGCTTTTGCTGGTCTGGTTTTGGGCGGAAACGGTATTCACGCTTGGAACTGGTTACTGTGATTATGAATGAGTGGTCGCGAGCCCAGAGATTGAGCGATGCTCTCGGGAGGCGGACTTTAAACTGCTTTTACCAAATCTTTGAGGGAACCACGTGGAATTGGTGGCATCAGCTCCCGGCGGTCCGCCATTGGCGAACACGACGCTCGAGAAACTCAATCCACCCGGACTGGTCATTTAGACACGGGATATGCTCGAAGGTAACGCCGCCGGCGGCCTTGAAATCCTCCGCCCCGCGCAGGCGGATTTCCTCGAGCGTTTCCAAACAGTCCGTGACAAACGCCGGCGTGATGACGAGCAGGCGTTTTTTCCCCGCGGCGGGCAGTCGCTTGAACTCGTAATCGGTGTAGGGCGAGAGCCAGGGCTCGCCGGCCAGCCGCGATTGGAAGGTCAGGGAATATTCCGCCGGGTCGAGCCCGGCTTTCTCGGCGAAGGCCTGCGTGGTGCGCGTGACCTGCGCCTTGTAGCACGTGGCGTGGGCCGCGCTGCAGGTGTTGCAGCAGTCGGGCGTGATCTGGCAGTGGGCGTGCGTGGGATCGGACTTGGTCAGGTGGCGGACCGGGAGGCCGTGGTAGCTGAACAGCAGGTGATCGTGCGGCTTCGCGAGGTAGGGACGGGCGCTCTCGACGAGCGCGGCGATGTAATCCTCGTCCGCAAAATAGGGCTCCACGCACTCCAGCTTCATCGCCGGGGCGGTTTTCGCGGCCTCGCGCCGGACCTTGGCCACGACGGTCTCCCAGCTCGACATGGCGTAATGCGGATATTGCGGGAAGAGCAGCAGCCGGTCGACGCCCTGGCCGGCGAGCTGGCGCAGCACATCCGGGATCGCCGGTCTGCCGTAGTTCATCGCCAGCGCAACCGGGAAGTCGACCCGCTGCTGCAGCTTGGCCGCGACGCGCCGGCTGGTCACGACCAGCGGCGAGCCCTCGTCGGTCCAGATGGTGGAGTAGGCGTGCGCCGAGTTCTTGGCCCGGGCGGGGATGATCAGGCCGTTCACCAGCAGCCACCGCAGGGGCTGCGCCGGGCGGTCAATCACCCGCTCGTCACCCAGAAATTCGCGCAGATAGCGCTTCACGTCCGGGACGGACGGGGAGTCAGGCGAACCGAGGTTGAGCAGCAGGACGGCGGACGAGGACATGAAGATGGCTAGAGGTGGTGTTTCCGCTCGGAAAGTCAACCGGAGGGAACGAGGTTTTTGATTGCCCGTTCCCGCCGGAAACCGGACAACAGCAGCATGACCGCCACGCGTCCGCCCGTGCTGCTTATCATCCGTGATGGATGGGGCAAGAATCCCCATCCCGAGCAGAATGATTTCAACGCCGTCTTCCTCGCCAGGAAACCGTGCGACGACCGGCTCCACGCCCGGTATCCCCACACCCTCATCGCCGCCAGCGGCCTCGATGTCGGCCTGCCGGACGGGGTGATGGGCAACAGCGAGGTCGGCCACGAGAACATCGGCGCGGGCCGGATCGTGGACCAGGAACTCGTGCGGTTGAACAAGCTTTTTTCCGAAAAACGCCTCGCGGCCAGCCCCGTGTGGCGCGCCGTGGTCGAGCGGGTGAAATCGCGAAGCTCGCGGCTGCATCTCATGGGCATCGTCAGCGATGCCGGCGTGCACGGCATGCTGGAGCATCTGTATGGGATTTTGCGGCAGGCGAAGGCGGACGGACTGAAGGAAGTGTTCATCCATGCCTTCACCGATGGCCGGGACACGCCGCCGTCGAGCGGCATTCGCTACGTGCACGAGGTCGACGAGCAATGCCGAAAGATCGGCGTGGGCAAAATCGCCACCGTGTGCGGCCGCTTCTGGGCCATGGACCGTGACAATCGCTGGGAGCGCGTGCAGAAAGCCTACGACATGCTCACCGGTCGCGCGGCGGTGGCGAAGGCGCCGAACGCGGTGGCCGCGGTGCAGCAGTATTACGACGCACCGCTGAGCGAGACGCAGAAGGGCGACGAGTTCGTGGTGGCGACCTGGATCACCGGCGCCGACGGAAAGCCTGTCGCGACCATCGGCAACGGCGACGCGGTGCTCTTCTACAATTACCGCGGCGACCGGCCGAGAGAGATCACCAAGGCGTTCGTGCTCGACGATTTCAAGGGTTTCGACCGCGGGCCCAAGCTCGATCTCCACTATGCGACGATGACCGAGTATGAAGCCGGACTGCCGGTGAACGTGATCTCGGGGAAGCCCGCGGCGTTGAAGAACATTTTGGGCGAGGTCGTGAGCAAGGCCGGCATCGCGCAGTTCCGTTGCGCGGAGACGGAGAAGAACCCGCACGTGACTTTTTTCTTCAACAACTACCGCGCGGGGCCCTTCCCCGGCGAGGAGCGCGCCTGTCCACCGAGCCCCAAGGTCGCGACCTACGATCTGCAGCCGGAAATGGCGGCCACGGAAGTGACGGCGACCGCCAAGGCCGCGATCCTCTCCGGCAAATACGGCCTGATCGTCGTCAACTACGCCAATCCCGACATGGTCGGCCACACCGGCTCGCTGCCGGCGGCCATCAAGGCCGTCGAGGCGACCGATCGCGGAGTGGCGGAGCTGCTCGCGGCCTTGGAAACCAAGCAGGGCAAGGCGGTGATCCTGGCCGACCATGGCAATTGCGAACAGATGTGGGATTACGAGCACAACTCGCCGCACACCTCGCACACGCTGAACCTCGTCGAGGTCTTCACGGTGGGCGAGGGACTCGTCGCGGGAAAATCCAGGATGCGCACCGGCGGCCGGCTGGCCGACATCGCGCCGACCGTGCTTCATTTGATGGGGTTGTCCAAGCCGGCCGAAATGACCGGCGACAACCTGCTTATGACGTAGGAAAATCTATTTGCGCTCGCCGGACGGCCCGCGCTTAGTTCCGCCTTTAGTCGCCATGAAACGCACCCATCACTGCGCCCAGCTCACCAAAGCCGACCTCAACCGGACGGTCGCACTCGCGGGCTGGGTGGATTCCGTGCGCGATCACGGTGGCATCATCTTCGTCGACCTGCGCGACCGGCAGGGCATCACCCAGGTGAAGTTCGACTCGGCGCTCCGCGCCCAGGCGACACACCTCAAGGATGAGTCGGTCATCGGCGTCTCCGGCAAGGTCGAGCTGCGCCCGGCCGACATGGTGAACAAGAACCTGCCGACCGGGGAGGTTGAGATCGATGCCACCGAACTGGTGGTGCACAATATTTCCGACACGCCGCCGTTCCCGCTGGACGACGCGGGCGGCGACAAGGTCAACGAGGACCTGCGCCTGACCTATCGCTACCTCGACCTGCGCCGGCCGAAGATGCGGAAGAACCTGATGGTCCGCCACCGCGCCACCAAGGCCGTGCGTGACTACTTCGACGCGCAGGGCTTCATCGAGGTCGAGACGCCCGTGCTCTTCAAGAGCACGCCGGAGGGCGCGCGCGAATACCTCGTGCCGTCGCGCATCCACCCCGGCCAGTTCTACGCGCTCTCGCAGTCGCCGCAGCAGTTCAAGCAGATCCTCATGGTGGCGGGCGTCGAAAAATATTTCCAGATCGCCCGCTGCTTCCGCGACGAGGATCTCCGGGCCGACCGCCAGATGGAGTTCACGCAGATCGACGTCGAGGCCTCGTTCATCGACCGCGAGGGCATCTACTCCCTGTTCGAGGGCATGCTGAAGAAAGTCTGGCAGGAAGTGCTCCACCACGACCTGCCGGTGCCGTTCCCCCGCCTGGCCTACCAGGACGCGATGAACCGCTATGGCGTGGACAAACCCGACACGCGCTTCGCGATGGAGCTCGTCGATTTCTCCGACACTTTCAAAACCTCCGGCTTCAAGGTCTTTGCCTCCACGGTCGCCGCGGGTGGCTGCGTGAAGGCATTCAACGCCAAGGGCCTCGCCGATGTCACCCAGGGCGAAATCACCGCGCTGGAGGAAATTGCCAAATCGCTCGGGGCGAAGGGCCTCGCCTTCATCAAGGTCGAGGGCGGCGAGTGGAAGTCGCCCATCGTGAAATTTTTCTCCGAGACCGAGAAGGCCGGGCTCACGTCGCGGCTCAAGATCGCCGACGGCGACCTCATCTTCTTCGCGGCCGCGCCCTGGGACCGCGCCTGCGCCATTCTCGGCCGCACCCGGCTTGAGGCGGCGCAGTTGTTGGTCAAGCGCGGCAAGCTGACCATCCGGCCCGACCAGTGGAATTTTCTCTGGGTCGTTGATTTCCCGCTGATGAGCTACGACGAGGAGCACAAGCGCTACGTGGCCACGCACCATCCGTTCACGGCTCCCGTCGTCGCGGACACCGCGCTGCTCGACACCGACCCGAAGGCCGTGCGCGGCCAGCACTACGACGTCGTGCTCAACGGCATGGAACTCGGCGGCGGCTCCATCCGCATCCACCAGCCGGCGCTGCAGAAAAAGGTCTTTGAGGATGTGCTCAAGATTCCGGCCGACGTGGTCGAGAGCCGCTTCGGCTACCTGCTGAAGGCCTTCACCTACGGCGCGCCGCCGCACGGCGGCATCGCGTTCGGCCTCGACCGGATGGTTGCGCTGCTCTGCGGCACCACCAGCATCCGCGACGTCATCGCCTTTCCCAAGACGCAAAAGGCGCAGGACCTCATGGCGCAGAGCCCGACCCCGGTCACGGCCAGGCAGCTCAAGGACATGCACATCCAGACCGTCGTGCCGCCACAGTAAGCTTGCCCTGCCGGCGCAATTCTCGAAACTACACCCATCAGCTTTAGCCTTATCCCATGAAACTCATCACCGCCATCATCAAGCCATTCAAACTCGAAGCGGTCAAGGAAGCGCTCTCGGCGATCGAGATCGAGGGCATGACCGTGACCGAGGTCAAGGGTTTCGGCCGGCAGAAGGGCCACACCGAGATCTACCGCGGCAGCGAATACACCGTCGATTTCCTGCCCAAGGTGAAACTGGAGATCGCGGTCGCCGATGACCTGGTCGAAAAGGTCGTGACGACCATCACCAAGGCGGCGAAGACCGGCAAGATCGGCGACGGCAAGATTTTCATCACCCCGCTCGAGGATGTCATCCGCATCCGCACCGACGAGCACGGTGACGCCGCGGTCTGAGCACCCTTAGCGGCCCCAATGCCAGCCGGTCTCCGCAGGGAGGCGGGCTTTTTGCTTTTCACTTGGGGCCGGCGGGGTGATCGTGGCGGTAGTCCCGCAACCCATGGCCGCCTCGCACCTCATCAAAATTCTCGATACCCACACCGGGGGCGAACCCACCCGGCTCGTGCTCGAGGGCGGACCCGACCTCGGGGCCGGTCCGCTCAGCGAACGCGTGAAAGTCTTCAAGGAGAAGCACGACCGGTTTCGCACCGCCATCGTGGGCGAGCCGCGCGGCTCCGAGGCCGTGGTCGGTGCGCTGCTCGTTGCGCCGCACGACAAGGGCTGCCAGTTCGGCATCATCTTTTTCAACAACGTCGGTTATCTCGGCATGTGCGGTCACGGAACCATCGGCATCATCGTGGCGCTGGCCCATCTCGGCCGGATCAAGCCCGGCCCGGTGAAACTCGACACGCCGGTCGGCCCGATCGCGGTCATGCTGCTGGCCAGCGGCGAGGTCACCTTCGAGAACGTGCCGAGCTATCGCAAGCACCAGGATCTCGAATTGTATCTGCCGGGCGTGGGCGACGTGATGTGCGACCTGGCCTGGGGCGGAAACTGGTTTTGCCTGATCGAGAAACATGACCAAACACTGGAGCTGTCGAATATCGCGCAGCTCACCGACTATTGCTCGCGCATCCGGCAGGCGGTGAGCGACTCGGGTTTTCCCGAGGTGGACCATGTCGAACTGTTCGGCCCCGCGAAGAAAGCCGGTGCGAACAGCAGAAATTTTGTCCTCTGCCCCGGCAAGGCCTACGACCGCTCCCCGTGCGGCACCGGCACCAGCGCCAAGCTCGCCTGCCTCGCCGCCGACGGCAAGCTGGCCCCCGGGGCGGAGTGGGTGCAGGAGGGCATCCTCGGCAGTGTGTTTCGCGGGAAATACCGCAAGGCAGGCGACAAGATCGTCCCGTCCATCACGGGCACGGCGCATGTCACGGCCGAGGCGACGTTAATCGTGGATCCCAACGATCCCTTCGGCTGGGGCATCAGCTGAGCAATGCGCCAGTCGAAGTCGGTTATCATCTGCGGTGGTGGCATTGTCGGCCTCTGCTGCGCGTATTACCTGGCCCGCGAGGGCCATCAAGTGACCCTCGTCGAGCGCAACGGGGAGGATCGCGACCATTGCGCGCTCGGCAGCGCGGGTTTCATTTCGCCGAGCCATGTCATCCCGCTGTCCTCGCCCGGCATGGTCTGGCAGGGCCTGAAATGGATGATGAACCCGCGCAGCCCGTTCTACGTCAAGCCGCGCCTCGACGCCGACCTGATGCGCTGGGGCTGGTTGTTCTGGCGCGCCTGCAGCCACCGGCAGGTGGACCGGGCCGCACCCATCCTCCGCGACCTCTGCCTCGGCAGCCGCCGGCTGTTCGAGGAACTCGACGACATCACGGGCGATGCGTTTGAACTGCAGCAGCACGGCCTGCTCAACCTGTGCAGGACGCAGGAGGGACTCGACCACGAGGCGCACGGCCTCGCGCGCATCGCCAGTCTCCTCGGCATCGAGGCCCGCGTGCTCGATGCGCGGCAGACGGCCGGGCTCGAGCCCGGCACCCGGCTGGACGTCGCTGGCTCGGTTTATTTTCCGATCGACGCCCACCTCACGCCGTGGCGCTTCCTGAACGCCCTCACCGCGCTGCTGAAGGAGATGGGGGTGCGCTTCCAGTGGAGCACCACCATTTTTGGCTGGCGCGCGGCCGGCGGCCGCCTGGCCGCCGTGCAAACGACAGCGGGCGACCTCCTCGCCGACGAATTTGTGCTCGCGGGCGGCTCGTGGTCGCCGGCCATGCTCGCCGGCTTGGGCCTCCGGCTGCCGATGCAGGCGGGCAAGGGCTACAGTCTCACGCTGCCCAAGCCACGGTTCAAACTCACACGCTCACTCATCTTCACCGAGCGGCGCATCGCGGTCACGCCGATGGGCGATACACTGCGCTTTGGCGGCACGATGGAATTGAGCGGCAACAATAATGACATCCGGCCCGAACGCGTACGCCAGATCATCGAGTCGGTGCCGTATTACTTTCCCGAATTCACCGAGGCCGACTTTGCCGGCATCAAGCCGTGGGCGGGCCTCCGCCCGGTCTCACCCGACGGGCTGCCCTACATCGGCCGCTTCAACCACCATGGTAATCTCACGGCGGCCTGCGGCCACGCCATGCTCGGATTGACCATGGCGCCCATCACGGGCCTGCTGGTCGCGGAGGTCGTGGCCGGCCGCAAGCCGTCGGTCGACCTGAAGTTGCTCAATCCCAATCGCTACTCCTGAATGTAGGTTGCGCGCTTGCGCGCAACGTTGTCCGCAAGCGGGCAATCTACAAAATTCCCCATTATCTCCATGAACTGGAAAGGTGTCATCCCCGCCATCACGACAAATCTTCAGGCCGACCTCTCCGTCGACCATCAGGCGCTCGCCGCGCATTGCGGCTGGATGATCGACAGCGGCTGCAGCGGCATCGTGGCGTGCGGTTCGCTGGGCGAGGCGGCCACGCTCGGCTTTGACGAGAAGATCACCATCATCCGCACCTGCGTCGCGGCCGTGGGCCAGCGCGCGCCGGTGGCGCTCGGCCTCGCCTCGCTCAGCACGGTCGAGGCCGTGGCGCTCGCGAAGGCCGCGGCCGGGGCCGGTTGCAAAGGCCTCATGGTGCTGCCGCCCTACGTTTACTGCTCCGACTGGCGCGAGATGAAGGCGCACGTGAGCGCGGTCATCGGGGCGACGAAGCTTTCGTGCATGCTCTACAACAACCCCGTGGCCTACAAAACGGATTTCCTGCCGGAGCAGATCGCCGAGTTGGCCGCGGAGCACGCGAACCTGCACGCCGTGAAGGAATCCAGCGGCGATGTGCGCCGCGTCACGGCCATCAAGGCGGTCATCGGCCGCCGGCTGGACATTCTCGTGGGCATGGACGACGCGATCGTCGAAGGCGTCCATGCCGGGGCGGTCGGCTGGGTGGCGGGGTTGGTGAATG
>DATFUQ010000185.1:0-4624 GCA_035260745.1 Lacunisphaera sp.
GAGGAGGGAGCAGGGAGCATCAAAAAAGCTCAGCCGAGGCCGAGAGCAGCGCGCAGCTTGATCGCGATGGCTCCACGGCGGGCGTGGGTGACTCGTCCGGCCGAGCGCAAGACGGAACTTTTGCGGACCTGATAGACCAGGGTGGCGTTGACTACGGTGGCGAACTCGAGACCGTCGGCGTCATTGAGAATGACCTCGGAAGATTTTACCTTGGCGGCCGGAGGTTTCTTCGAGCCAAGCAGAGCGTTGAACCGATGCTGGCGAGGATCCTCGAGAATGTCTGGCGGTGAGAGCACCACGGCGGGGTGTCCCACAGCATCGGTCTCCTCGGCCTTGACGAAAACGAGGTCCCAGCGCTGGAGATTCATGACGCTTCGCCGACGGTATTGGCCAGGCGGATGGCCTCTGCCGAATACGCGAAGTCACCCTTCTCTGCGGCGGGGACGAACTCGGGCACGGCGAATGGCGCGATTTGCACGTATCCGGTGGGCGTTTTGACCGTAACGGGCTGCTTGGTCTTGATGACACGACGGGCGATGCCGGAAAACCCGGCTTTCGCTTTGGAAACAGTGAGAGTGGTCATGAGCGAGTAGTTAGATGCATGACTCAAGATTGGTCAAGGGGTGAGGATGGCTCAGCCGGAGCGGAAGTAACTCCGCAGGCGAGGGAGACGGCGTTTAAGCGGCAAGGGGGGGCAGGCTTTAAGGTGTAAGGTTTAAGCTGTAAGCGGAACTGTGAGGAGGACGGATCCGCCGTCGTTATCGCATCGCGAGGCGGGGCAGAGAACAGGGGACGGTGCATTCCATTATCCCCGGGCAAACATTTCCGGATTGCCAAGGCACAGGCTTTGCGACGCCCTGTCTTTTCACTCTCCCACTATGAAAATCCTTCGATTCTTCCCCGCGATATCGCTTCTGGCCGTCAGCACATGGGCGGCAGTGCCAATTGTGAAAGATCTGGTGCTGCCGGAGCGGCTGTTCCCGCAGTTGGAGGTGATCCTGCAGACGGCCGTGCAGCAGTCGCCCCGCATGCTCAGCCGGGCGCTGGACCTGGAAATTGCCGAGAACAACCGGATATCAGCCCGGTCCAATCTGCTG
Source organism: Lacunisphaera sp. (assembly GCA_035260745.1). Classification (GTDB taxonomy): domain Bacteria; phylum Verrucomicrobiota; class Verrucomicrobiia; order Opitutales; family Opitutaceae; genus Lacunisphaera. The sequence continues at coordinate 1,098 of DATFUQ010000185.1, forward strand.
CCCAGTCTCGGCGGCTACGCCAGTTACCTTGATGCGCGCGACACCCGGGCGGATCTGCCCGGGCGCCTGAACGTCACCAAGGTCGCCTACAATATCTCGCTGAACCAACCGCTGTTCTACTGGGGTGAACGCCGCAACAACGCGCAGATAGGGGAGATCCAGGCCCGCATGGCCAAGGGGCAGTATCGCGACGGCTACCGGCTGCTGGCCGAGACACTGCGCAGCGACTACCTGCACCTCATTGTGCAGAAACTCGGGGTCAAGCGCGCGGAATATAATGCGGAATACACCCGGAACGTATTGAAACAGGAGGAGACCAGGCTCGCCCAAAAAGTGATCTCGGAATATCAGATCTTCAATGTCCGGCTGAGCGCCGAACAGGCCCAGATTACCCTGGAAAGGGCGCGCTTTGACCTGGAAAACGCCAAGGTGTCCTTCGCGCGCCTGGCCGGCCTCGCCAGCCTGACGGACGACATGATCCCGAACTCGATTCCCGCAGTCACCTATGCGGCCGGACCCTACGATCAATTGCTGGCGGGCTTCCTGAACCAGAAGGATCCGCCCACCACGGAGGCGGCCACGCTGCGCTGGCAGCTGGAAATGGAGAATCTGAATTACGCCAATCAGATGACCCGGCTGCGACCCAAACTCAATTTCGTGCTGGGCATGAGCCAGGACCAGCAAAGCTACACCATCAACATCGCCCAAAAATACCGGTTGAATTCGATCTTTGGCGGCGTGTCCGTCAACTGGACCCTGTTCGATGGTTACTCCGCCGGGGCCGGGCAGCGCAACTCCCTGGCCCGCCGCCGCCAGCTGGAAAACGATTACAAGGAAATGACCGAACGGCTGGCGCAGCAGGCCCAGACGCAGGCGAAGCAGATCAATTTTTCCGCCCGCTACATGTCCATCACCGACCGGTTCATGGTTTCCAGCGAGGGCAACCTGAAAACCCGGCAGGACGAATTCAGGCGCGGAATCATGTCCGAGTCCGATGTGAGCCTGGCCCAGCTCGGCGTGTATGACGCACAGATCAACGGCTACAACGGCCGGATCGATTTCATGGCCAAGATCGGGGATTTCCTCGGCACCGTCATGGAAGATCCGATTGTCGCGAACGCGCCCGTCAAATGACCAAGACCGTCCCCGCTTCGCCCAACTGGCTCCGGCGCCTGTCGGTCGCGGCCGTAATCCTGCTGGGGATCGGCTGGGGGGTGTCCTACACCCTGCGCCCCGTGGCGCAGGTGATGCCGGCGACCAAGGGCAAGGCGGTGCGCTTTGTGCCGGGCACCGTGGAGGTGAAGGCGGAGTATGCCATCGAGCTCAAGAGCGAGGTGAGTGGCCGTGTCAGCACTAGCGAACTCGATATCGGCAAGCATGTTTCCAAGAAAGACGTGCTCGTGCAGATCGACACGGGTGACGTCGATCTCGAGATCGAGCGGATCAGGAACGAGATCACCGCGGCCCGGAAGAAAGTCGATGTTGGATCCATGTTCCGCAACGAGGTGTTGAACTCAAAGGACACCCTGGACGCACTTGAGCGGCAGGTGAAGGGGGGGGCCTATCCCGCCGCCGAGTTTGAAAAGCAGAAACGGCTCCACCAGCAGCTGGAGCAGAAAATGGCGCTGGATGAATCGAACAACCGGCTCGCGCTGGCGAATTTTGAAAACAGCCTCCGCTCCAAGGAGCGGGAGAAGTCCAAGATGACCATCACATCCCCCTCGGATGGCGTCGTGACCACGGTGGTCGCGCGCATTGGCGACCTGATCGACCGCAACGCCACCATCGCCACCATCATCGCGGTCGGCCGCACGGTCGAGGCCAAGCTCAGCGAGGAGAATTTTGCCTCGGTCCGGCTGGGGCAGAAGGCCGCGGTGCGCTTCCTGACCTACGGCGGCGACCACTACAATGCGGTGGTTTCCAAGATCCTGCCCTCGGCCGACCCGGCCACGCAACGCTACACCGTTTATCTGGATGTGGCCATGCCGGAGGGACGCGCGCTGGTGCCCGGCATCACCGGTGAGGTGAGCATCATCATCGCGGAGCGGACCAACGCCGTCATCATCCCCCGCCGCGCCCTGGTCGGGGAATATGTTTACGTCGTGGAGGGCGGCCAGCTCGCCCTGCGCAAGGTCGTGAAAGGCTACGACAGCCTCAACCAAGTCGAGATCCTCACCGGCTTGCAGGAAGGCGAAGAGGTGATCGTGGAGCAGCAGGACCGGTTTCGCGAGGGTGAACGCGTGCGCACCCAGGTCCTGACGAACTGACATTCCGGAGGCCAGAATGAGGGGCACGGCGAAAGGAGCAAGGAACCCGAGTGGCGGAGCAAGGAGCAAAATCGAGGAGAGCGTGGATCGTCCGCCGGCCAGCTTCCGGTCATTGAAAGTCGGATGTTGAGTGTTGAGAGTTAAGCAAAACACTGGCCACTGACCATTGATCACCATCTTCTGTCTTTCCTCCCTCCCTGCTCCCGGCTTCCAGTGTCCACCAATCTTCGTATCGCCCTCCGCTTTCTGACGGCCCGCAAACGCTCCATGCTCATGAGTCTGGCGGGCATCATCTTTGGCGTGGGCTTTTTCATCGTCACGCAGGCGCAGACGAGCGGCTTCGAACAGTTCTTCATCCGGACCATCCTCGGCACCAACGGCGCCATCCGCATCGAGGACAAGTTCCAGGACACCATCTTTGCGATGGTGGCCGCCGGCCACAGCCCCGAGGCGAGCAAGTTCGAGGTCGCCGCCGACCGCTCGGGCCGCAAATACATCGAGGGGGTGGAGGACCCCGCGCTCATCTCCGAGGCCTTGCATAAATTCCGGAATGTGGCGGGCGTTTCCACGGTGGTGGAGGGCTCGGTGATTGCGGACAGCTCCTTCAAGAACGACTCGGCCAAGGTCTATGGCATCAAGCTGGAGGACCATCTGGCGGTGTCCGACCTGGCCGCCCAGGTCGCGCACGGCAGCGGCAGTCTCGACGATTTCCGGGACACGCCGCAAGGCGTCCTGATGGGCAAGGTCCTCGCCGATCGCCTGCAGTTGAAGCCGGGGGATTCCCTGATCCTGCAGGCCGGGACCGAGCAGCGCCGCTACCGCGTGTCGGCCATCTATTCCACCGGGGTGAGCGACATCGACCGCGTGCGCATTTACCTGCATCTCGGCGAGGCCCGCTCGCTGCTGAAGAAAACGACCGGCGCCTCTTTCATCCAAGTGGCCTTGTTTGACCGCGACCGCGCACCGCAGGATGCAGTGCAAATGGAACAGGTGCTCCGCCACAGCGCCAAGAGCTGGCAGGAAAGGGAGGAGAGCTGGCTGCAGGCCTTCAAGGCCCTGCAGATTTCCGCGGCGCTGACCGTCTCGACCATCATCCTCATTTCCGGACTGGGCATGTTCAACACTCTCGCGATGATCGTCATCGAAAAAACCAAGGAGATCGCGATCCTCCGCTCCATGGGCTACACCCGGCGCGACATTTCGCGGATTTTCCTCTGGCTCGGCGCCATCGTGCTGGTGATCGGCACCATCGGCGGCTGG
>DATFUQ010000186.1:0-8100 GCA_035260745.1 Lacunisphaera sp.
CGGGTGATGTTCGACAGCGCCATCGTCGCGCCGGACGCCCTCACGTTTGCGTGGCCCAATATCTCCGCGGTGCGCGACCTCGCCTACACCCGCACACTGCCCCTGCGGCAGAACCTCGGGCAGTTTCTCAGCCGCTATGCGCCGCCGCTCATCATCGGCGGCCTGCGGCAGGTGACCATCCGCCATCGCGCCCAGCTGGCCGCCGAGGCCAGTTGTCTGCTCGGCTGGGTGCGGAAGGGTCTCGTCCGCGCCGGCGCGAAGCTCGACCAGTCCATCGTCTTTTCAGTCACGCCGGAGAAGTGCCCCGGCTGCTTCTCGATGGAGTTTGCCTATGCGGACCCGAAAAAGATTTTCCGCTGGTCGGCCGACCTCACCAGGGATCACGCCGAGTTCACCGGCGACCTTGGCACGGGTCGCACCACGCAGACGGTCGGGGCGCATTTCCTCGCCCCCGAAATGGCGCTGTCCGAGGCGATGTTCTTCTGAGTCATCCTTGGATCTGGCTCATCGTGGCCGGCATCGTCGGGCTGAAGCTGGCCACGAAGGGTTGAAACAAAAGCTGGCCCGCTCCGGGGCGCCGCCGTTAACGTGACGGTCGCATGCCCAACCCCGCCGGCCCGGCCGGAACCCTTGCGCTGATTCCGCCGACACGCGCGCGTCACTGGGTCGTGGTCTTCGCGGTCACGCTGGCCGTCATCCAATACATCGACCGCGTCTGCATCGCGAAGGCCGCGCCGCTGATTTCGCGGGACCTGGCACTCTCGAAGGAGCAGATGGGCTGGGTGTTCAGCGCGTTCACGCTGGCCTACGCGTTGTTCGAAGTCCCGACCGGCTACTGGGGCGACCGCATCGGCCCGCGGCGCATCCTGCTGCGCGTGGTGCTTTGGTCGTCCTTTTTCACCGCGGCCACCGGCTGGGTGTTCAACCAGCTGTCGCTGGTCGTGGTGCGTTTTCTCTTCGGCGCCGGGGAGGCGGGCTGCTTTCCCAACCTGACCAAGGCGTTCTCGTACTGGCTGCCGCCCGCCGAGCGATTGCGGACCCAGGCCGTCATGTGGACGAGCACGCGTTGGGGCGGGGCGATCACGCCGGCCGTTGTTTTCCTGGTGCTGGGCGTGGTGAACTGGCGCGTGGCCTTCCTGGTCTTCGGCCTGGTCGGAGTGGTTTGGGCGGTGGCGTTTGCCCGCTGGTTCCGGGACAACCCGCGCGAGCATCCCGCGGTCAACGCCGTCGAGGCCGCGCTGCTGCCGGTCACCGCCGGGGGCGGCGACCACTTTGCCCTGCCTTGGGATAAGTTGCTACGCTCGCGCTCGGTGTGGCTGTTGTGCGGCCAGTATTTCGCGGCGAGCTATGCGTGGTATTTCTTCATCACCTGGTTTCCAACCTATCTGCTGGAGGTGCACCAGCTCGACCTGACGCTCAAAAGTGCGCTGCTCGCCGGCCTGCCGCTCTTCCTCGGCGGCTGCGGCATGCTGGTCATCGGGGCCGTCGGTCCGGCGCTGCAACGCTGGGCGGGCAGCGCAGGGCTGGCCTGCCGGTTGACCGGCGTCGTGGGTTTTGCCGGCGCCGGGGCGTGCCTGGTCGCCGCCACGAGGTTTCAGCAGCCGATGCTGGCCGTGGCGGCCATCGCCGGCGCGAGCTTTTGCAACGACCTCACGGTGCCGGGCGCCTGGACGGGCTGCATGAATGTCGGCGGCCGGTATGTGGGCACGCTGTCCGGCCTCATGAACATGGTGGGCAACCTCGGCGGATTTTTTTCGCCCGTGGTGCTGGGCTACGTCGTCGGCCGGACTGGCGACTGGAACCTGACGTTCTACGTCACGGCGGGGGTCTATGCGCTCGGTGCGCTTTGCTGGTGGTTTCTCGACCCGGTGACGCCGCTGGAGCAGCAGGTGAAGAGTTGAGCGCAACATCCGGCCATGCGGTTGGTTTTGTCGTGAAGAGTCTCCGCGGATTACGCTGATACCTGAATTACGGAACGGTTCGCATGACTTGCGTTACGCACCCCGAAAAACTCAACATCGGTGCCTTGTGGTTCTTCGGTTTCTCCAAGCCCAACAGCCAAGAATTGCTTTTAATCGGCGGGGAAAAACCGAACAAACATAACTTCCGCTTGAGGTGGCGTCACGTTTAGGACTGCTGGGAGCACGTCGTCTGACAATTCTGGGGGTGGGAGGATGGCTGGTCGGGCGTCATAGAAATTCATAATGTGGTCAGAAACCGCCTTCCTGCCGCTTTTAGGACGATGTTATGCCAGGGCATACGGTCGTCAGTCCCAGATCCTCTGCCACTGCAGATTAGTCGATTCTTTGAATGATCTGATTGTCGTGAGAAAGTCTCGAAGGCAGATCACTGTAGACCGCCTGCAACGGCGCCCAATTGAAAAATTGGTAGAAACAGGCATGCCACCATAGTCACGAACATCAGAAATTGAAGAATAGCTGCCCGCCGCCACCACTTCCGTGGAGTTATTTGTTGGGCGGACTGTATCACGAAAACCACCACGACTAAAACTAGCACTGGCTGTAAACACCACCACCAGTTTCTGAAGAAATTTGATAAACCAAACAGCAACTGTGTTGGCATAGGTAATTTCGCTCCGAAATCGGAATACATCGCTCTAAAAACTGGGAGGACAAAGGTCAGAGCAAAGTCTATCGAGCAATACAGGAGCAGATTCACGATGATCAGCACCGTCAGGGGCTTTTCATCTTGGCTCTTTGCTATATTCTTTGCGGCTACAACAGGAGGTTCGGGAATAGCTACCGGCTTCGTATTTTGCTTATAAATCGGTTGGCCGCATTTGTGGCAAAACCCAGCTTCCGCGGGATTGTCAGCGCCACATTTTATGCAGAACGCCATAGGAGGAACTCCTAAGAGTTCAGTCGCAGCACCGCGTAGCTCTTCTTGCCTTTGCGGAGGAGCAGATACTTGCCGAAGAGCAGATCCTTGGCCGTGACCAAAAGTTTGTGAGTGACGCGGGTGTTGTTGAGGTAGATGCCGCCGGCTTCGAGGTCCTTGCGGGCGGCGCCCTTTGAGGTCGCGAGCCCGGAGTGAACCACGAGGTCCGCGATGGCCGCACCGTCGCCTTCGAGCTTGGCCTTTTCCAGGTCCTTGGTCGGCACCTCGCCAACCACGTCGTTGAAGATCGCCTCGCTGACGCCGTCGAGCGAGCCGCCGAAGAGGATCTCGCTGGCCTTGAGCGCGGCATCAAGAGCCTCCGCGCCGTGGACGAGTGTGGTCATCTCCTTGGCGAGGGCCTTCTGCGCGGCACGGGCGCCGGGATCGTCCTTCAGTTTCGTTTCCAGAGCGGAAATCTGCTTCTGCGTGAGGAAGGTGAGCGTCTTGAGCAGCTTGATGACGTCGGCGTCGTCGCTGTTCACGAAGAACTGGTAGAAGCGGTAGGGGCTGGTTTTCTTCGGGTCGAGCCACACGGTGCCGTCGGCGGTCTTGCCGTATTTGGCGCCGTCGGACTTGGTCAGGAGCGGGAAGACGAGGCCCCAGACCGTCGCGCCGAGTTTCTTGCGGGTCAGCTCGGTGCCGACGGTGATGTTGCCCCACTGGTCGGTGGCGCCGACCTGCAGCTCGCAGTTGAAGGTCTTCTTCAGGTGGCAGAAATCGAAGCCCTGGAGCAGCATGTAGGTGAACTCAGTGAAGCTGATGCCGCCGCTGCGCTCGTTCATGCGCGACTTGACGGAATCCTTCGCGACCATGGAGTTGACCGTGATGTGCTTGCCGGTGTCGCGGAGGAAATCGAGGAAGGTGAGGGCGCCGGTCCAGTCGTAGTTGTTGACGACGCGGGCGGGGTTCTGCACGCCGTCGAAATCGAGGAAGCGGGCCAGCTGCGGCTTGATGCAGGCGAGGTTGTGCTCGAGCTGGTCGGGCGTGAGCAGGTTGCGCTCGTCGGACTTGCCGGAGGGGTCGCCCACCATGCCGGTGGCGCCCCCGGCGAGGGCGATGGGGTTGTGCCCATGCTGCTGGAAACGGCGCAGGGCGAACAGCGGCACGAGGTTGCCGACGTGGAGCGAGTCGGCAGTGGGGTCGAAACCGCAATAAAGCGTAAGCGGGCCCTCAGCGAGGCGCTTGGCCAGCGCCTCGCGGTCCGTGCAATCGGCGTAGAGGCCGCGCCATTCGAGTTCTGCGAGGATGTCGGGCATTGGTTTATAGGGGTCCTACAGGTCTTATGAGCCCTATAGGACTTAACGAGGCCGGGGGAGGCAAGTGCACAGTGCCAGCAAAACTTATAGACCGCAGGGCGAATTTAGCAGACGGGGTCATACCCGGCTGAAATGGGTTGCCGCGCGAGCACCGGCGGCTCTATTTATTCACTCCCACGCGACGGGGTTCCGCCCCGGTCTACCGAATCCCAACTCCTTTCTCCCATGCCTCTCAAGGTCGGCACCAAAGCCCCCAATTTCACCCTCAAGACCAAGACCGCGGACGGCCTGAAGGACGTCAAGCTGAGCGATAATTTTGGCAAGAAGCAGACGGTGCTGCTGTTCTTCCCGCTGGCCTATACCGGCGTGTGCACCCAGGAGATGTGCGACCAGACCGCCGGCCTTGGCGAATACGAGAAGCTTGGCGCGAGTGTGCTCGCCATCAGCGTGGACAGCCCGTTCGCACAGGAAGCCTGGGCCAAGGCCAACAGCATCAAGGTCACGCTGCTTTCCGACCTGAACAAGACCACCACCAAGGCCTACGACGTGGTGTTCCCCATGCTGGCCGGGGTCGGCGACACCTCCGCTCGTGCCGCGTTCGTCATCGGCAAGGACGGCGTCATCAAATACGCCGAGCAGACCCCAACACCGAAGGACCTGCCCAATTTCGCCGCGGTCAAGGCCGCGCTGGCCAAGTAAACAGTCATTCAGAAGCCAGGAATCCAGAAGAAAGACTGATTTCGCGTTTTGCCGGCCTTTCAATCGAGAATCTGAAATCCAAAATCGAAAACCCCGTGTCCCTCCCGAATCCCTTCAACACCCTGCAGGCCTTCGACGGCGGCAAGAAGTTCTACTCGCTGCCCGAGCTGGCGAAGCAGTTCCCCGCGGTCTCGCGCCTGCCGGTCAGCATCCGCCTCGTCCTCGAGGCCGTGCTGCGCAACTGCGACGGCAAACGCGTGTTGGAATCCAACATCCGCGAGCTCGCCAGCTGGAAGCCCACCGAGGCCCGCACGGCCGAGATCCCGTTCGTCGTCGCCCGCATCGTGCTGCAGGACTTCACCGGCGTGCCGCTGCTCGTGGATCTCGCGGCCATGCGCTCCGCCGCCGCCAAACTGGGCAGGAACCCGAAGATCATCGAGCCGTTGGTGCCGGTGGACCTCGTGGTGGACCACTCGGTGCAGGTGGATTTTTCGGGCAACGCCGAGGCGCTGGCGAAGAACCTCGACCTTGAGTTCAAGCGCAACCGCGAGCGCTATCAGTTTCTGAAGTGGGGCATGCAGGCCTTTGACACTTTCAAGGTTGTGCCGCCGGGCATCGGCATCGTGCACCAGGTCAACCTGGAGTATCTGGCCAAGGGCGTCCTAAACGCCGGCGGAGTCTATTATCCCGACACCCTCGTCGGCACCGATTCGCACACGACGATGATCAACGGCCTCGGCATCGTGGGCTGGGGCGTCGGTGGCATCGAGGCTGAGGCCGGCATGCTCGGCCAGCCCGTCTACTTTCTCACCCCTGACGTCGTCGGCGTGCATCTGACCGGGGCGCTCAAGGAAGGCGTCACGGCCACCGACCTCGCGCTGACCGTCACCCAGTTGATGCGCAAGACGAAGGTCGTCGGCAAATTCGTCGAGTTCTTCGGCCCCGGTGCCGCCGCGCTGCCGGTGGTGGACCGCGCGACCATCGCCAACATGGCGCCCGAATACGGCGCGACGATGGGCTTCTTCCCGATCGACGCCGAGTGCACCAACTATCTCCGCGCCACCGGCCGCGACGAGAAGCATGTCGCCACCTACGAGGCTTACTACAAGGCGCAGGGCCTGTGGGGCATCCCGCAGAAGGGCGCGATCGATTTCTCGCAGGTCGTGGACCTCGATCTCACATCTGTCGTCCCGAGCGTCGCGGGCCCGAAGCGTCCGCAGGACCGCATCGAGCTGCCCAACCTGAAGAAGGAATTCACCGCGGCGTTCTCGAAGCCCGTCACCGAAAATGGTTTTGGCAAGCCGGCCGGGGATCTGGCAAAGCGGACTCATGTCGCGTCGAGCGGCTCCTTTCACGGCGGTGGCGGCAGCCAGGAGCCGGTCTCCACGGAAAGGGCGGTGGCTTGTGCCACCAATCCGGCCACCGAGCGCGAAATGGCCAACAACCGGCCCACGCCCGACAAGGTTCCGGGGACCGCTCCGCGGATGGAAGGCGACATCGGGCACGGCTCCGTGCTCATCGCCGCCATCACGAGTTGCACGAACACCTCGAACCCGAGCGTGATGCTCGCGGCCGGCCTGCTCGCGAAAAAGGCCGTCGAGAAGGGCCTGACGGTGAACCCCGTCGTGAAGTCCTCGCTGGCCCCCGGCTCGCGTGTCGTCACCGATTATCTCAACAAGACCGGACTCACGCTGTATCTCGACCAGCTCGGTTTCCAGACCGTCGGCTACGGCTGCACGACCTGCATCGGCAATTCCGGCCCGCTGCACCCCGCGATCGAGGAGGTCATCACCAAGAACGACCTCGTGGCCGCGTCCGTGCTCTCGGGCAACCGCAACTTCGAGGCCCGCGTGCACCAGAACATCAAGGCCAACTTCCTGATGTCGCCGCCGCTCGTCGTGGCCTTCGCGCTCGCGGGCCGGGTGGACATCGACATGACCAAAGACCCGATCGGCCGGGACAGGGCGGGCAATGATGTCTTCCTCAAGGATCTCTGGCCGACCCTGAAGGAGGTCCGCGACCAGATGCAGGCGGCGCTCAAGCCCGAGGTGTTCCGCAAGCTCTACGCCGATTTCGCCGCGCAGAACCCGAAGTGGAACGAGATCCCGTCGAGCACGGGCAATGTCTACGCCTTCGACGCGAAGTCCACCTACATCCAGGAGCCGCCGTTTTTCACCAACTTCGGCATGAAGCCCGGCAGCATCGCCGGGATCAAGGGCGCCCGCGCGCTCGGCATCTTCGGCGACAGCGTGACGACCGACCACATCTCGCCGGCCGGCGCCATCAAGAAGACCTCGCCCGCCGGCAAATACCTGCTCGATAACGGCGTGGCGTTCGACGATTTCAATTCCTACGGCTCGCGCCGCGGCAACGACCGCGTGATGACTCGCGGCACCTTCGCGAACGTCCGCATCAAGAACCTGATGCTCGGCGGCGAGGAGGGCGGCAACACCCTCGGGCCCGACGGCGCGAAGACCTCCATCTACGACGCGTCGATGGCCTACCAGAAGGCCGGCGTGCCGCTCATCGTCCTCGCCGGGCAGGAATACGGCACCGGTTCGTCGCGCGACTGGGCCGCCAAGGGCACCAATCTCCTCGGGGTGAAGGTCGTGGTGGCGCAGAGCTTCGAGCGCATCCACCGCTCCAACCTCGTCGGCATGGGCGTGCTGCCCCTGCAGTTCAAGGAGGGCACGACGGCCCAGACCCTCAAGCTCGACGGCAGCGAGACCTACGACGTCGTCGGCCTCACCGCCGCCATCAAGCCGCAGCAGGATCTCACGCTCAAGATCACCCGGAAAAACGGGGCCGTTGAGAACGTGCCGGTGCGCTGTCGCATCGATACGCCCATCGAGATCGATTACTACCAGCACGGCGGCATCCTGCCCTACGTGCTGCGGCAAATTGTCACGAAGAATTGAATTGTTCATTGGAGGTGCGGCGACCCCGCCGCACTCTCCGCGGGCGAGGTCGCCCGCGCTCCACCTTTTCTCATGTCCGATCCCACCAAGCCCGTCTTTCTGGTCGATGCCTACGCCACCCCGGTGATTGTGCGCATCGACGGGCGGGCGTCGTTCACCAACAGCGGCGGCCTGAAGGATTTCTTCAACGAGATGTTCAAGCACGGGAAGAAGCGCTTCGTGGTGGACTTCCAGCTCTGCACGAGCATGGACAGCACCTTCCTCGGCGTGCTGGCCGGCGCGGCGCTGGAACTTCGCCGGCAGACGCCGCCGGGCGCGCTGACGCTCGT
>DATFUQ010000187.1:0-21968 GCA_035260745.1 Lacunisphaera sp.
CCGCCTGTTTCGCGCGGTCGTGGCCAAATCGGTAGAGTGTCAGACTCGCGGCCTTCACTTTTTGATACAACGCCGCGCCAATGATGGCGGCACCCTGGACGTCGTCGATCGCTTCGTCGTGCTGGCCCTTCGGGGCCTTGGTGGTCGGGGTGAAGATCGGTGCGGCGAGCGGGTCGGCCTGCCGCAGGCCGGGCGGAAGCTTGATGCCGCAGACCGCGCCGGTTTTCTGATAAGAGTTCCAGCCGCTGCCGATAAGGTAGCCGCGCGCGACACACTCGATGGCGAGAGGTTTCAGTTTTCGCACAATCATACTGCGCAGCTGAAGATCGCGGCTCTTGATCCCACGCCGCGCAAACTCGCCCGCTTGATCAGGCAGCAGATGATTGGAAATCAGCCCGCTCGTCTGTGCGAACCACCAAAGACTCATCTGCGTGAGGATGGTGCCCTTGCCTGGGATTCCGTCGGACAGAATCACGTCAAAGGCCGACAGCCGGTCCGTCGCAACGAGCAGCAGCGCATCGCCGAGATCGAAGATTTCTCGCACTTTGCCGGACGCGATGCGCGGAAACGGCAGTCCCTCGATGGTCGTGACGGCCTGTTTGGGCAGGGCGGCGGCGATTTCGGCAAAGGTCATGGAGGGTGTTTTGCACGCAAAACGTGCATGCGGCGAAGCGTAATCTGATGATGATGCGCGGGAAAAATTCCCTTGCTTGGGGAGAGCCGCGCCGTAGCGTGCCCGGCTCCGCGGTTAGTCCCCATCGTCTAGCCCGGTCAGGACACCACCCTTTCACGGTGAGAACCGGGGTTCGAATCCCCGTGGGGACGCCACGGTAATCCTTCTAATCAAAGGGTTACTATTTTGCCGAAGCCAGGTTGCCAGTTGACGTGGCAACCAGAGATTTCGTTTCATCGGGACGCGGCGGACGTCGCTTGAGGCAGAACATCGACGTCGTCGCAGGCATCGAGCCGGATCATCGGTGAGTTTCCGCCGTGCATTTCACCGGTGACACCTGAAAGCGTCAGGCCGTCCACGTGATCGAACTTAAAGGCGGGTCGTAGGTCCTCGCCACTGAGGCTGACCGACACGTTTTTGAGCACCAGCCCGGCGACGTCGCGCGCGTAAAGACCGAAAGCCGGGAGGTGCCCAAGGCGGCCGGGATCGGGGTAGCCTTTCTCGTCGGCCGGTGGAATGGTCGTGAGGTCGGCGGGCAGGCCACCGCCCGGCGACGTGAGCCGGATGTTCTCCAAAGTCACGTTTTCGATCCGATGATCGTGCGAGAGGCCGACAATGTGAGAGCTGGTCGGCCCGGCGGCCTTCGCGGTGAGATTGCGAATGCGGATGTTGCGGACGGTGCCGATGCCGGGCACGGGCGCACCGTCCGTGTAGAGGCGAGCGCGGTTGCCGAGACGAATGAAAATAGGGGAAAGGGTTTCTGACCCGTCGAGGTCGGAAATGTCGACGTCGTCGAGCGCGCCGCCGTCGACGATCATAAGGGCGATGACGCTGAGAGAAGAGTCCACGCCGTTGATGTGCTTGGAACCGGTCGCGGACGGCACCACCTGGCAGTGACGAATGACGATCCGCCGGAATCCCCCGGTCGTCTCCGTGCCAAGCTTGATGGCATTGCAGTGGCTGCTGACGACGCAGTTTTCGACGAGCACATCCTCGCACGGCGCGGGGCCGTTGCTCTTGAGGCAGATGCCGTCGTCATCGGAATCGACCCGGCAATCGCTGATGTGGACCCGCCGGCTGCCATCGATGTCAATGCCGTCGTTGTTCTGGTTGACGTGGTTGAAGACCGTCAGGCCGCGGAGGGTGACATCGTCACAGTTCAGGTAGTGCTGCAACCATTGCGCCGAATTCATCAGTGTCACGTCGCGAACCATGATCTTGCGGCACGACACGAACCTGATTCCGAATGGACGCCGAGGGTCGTTATTCTTGCCGGTCTGGAAAACGGCCGCGCCACCGTTGAAATCGATCCGCCCGCGTCCAGTGATGGCCATGTTTTCCTGCTTTTCCGCGTAGAGGAGGGAGCGGGTTACCTGGAGATCGGTGTTCGCGCGATATGCCGGCCGGCACTCGGGATAGTCGGCCAGGTTGGAACTGCCGAGCAGAGTCGCGCCTTCGGCGAACCGCAGTTCGACATTGCTGCGCAGAAAAATCGTTCCCGTGACATAGGTGCCCCGCGTCAACTCGACGGCACCGCCACCTGCGGCGTGCGATGCGTCGATGGCGTGCTGGATTTTCTGCGTGTCGCGCGCGACCGCGCCGCCCGGTGCCTCGTCGGGCACGAGCTGGATGGTCTCGGCAGCCCGAAGGCTGACCGCGAAAGTGGCGGACAGGGCCAAGCGGAGCGCCGAAGCGCCGAGCCGCGTTCGCCCTGTTTTGTTCGGTGGTTCTGAAAACGCTTTCACAACATTTCTTTCAAGGTGTTCGCCCACACCGTGCTGGAGCGGATTGCACAAGGGAAGCGTGAACTGGATTGGTTTGGCGTCCTGCGTATCGTTAAAACGCAGCTCATCGCTCCAGTTCAAGTCGTCGAAATAGCTGCCCATCGGCTGGAGCTCAGGGTTCGGTGAGCACGATCCGGCGGTTGATGCCGGCCGGACGAATTTCCTGCCGAACGCCACTCGGCCAACGTACGACGATTTTGCGCACGCGCGCATCCTCGCCGAGCCCGAAGACCAGGGTGGAGGACGATTGCGCCATGAAGCCCATGGCGGGGGCCATGGTTTGCATCAACACCCGGCGCGGGGTATGCACCTCGACTTGAGCGCCGCCGGCTTCCCGCGGACCACGCGTGGCTTCCAGGTCGATTTGCAGCCAAGGCAGACCGCTCCGTTGGTCATTGCGCAGCAACTGGGCCGGACCGTTGTTCTGGACCATCACGATGTCATCGTCGCCATCGCCATCAAAGTCCGCCACCGCGAGGCCGCGAGCCACGACGGGGCTCGCCCAGCCGCCGCTTTCACCAGCCGCGACGGGTGCCGGCACCCAGCGGCTGCCGCGGTGAAGCAACAGCTGCGGCGCGGCCTGAAAGGCCCGGCCCGTTTCAAACTTGTTCACATCGGGCTCGGCGCGCCCGTTGCCGGAAAACACGGCGAGGTGACCGTCGAGTTCGTAATCGAACAGTGCGCCGGCCAGTTTGTCGCGCAGATGGAGTTGCGGCTCGTCGCGGTTCCGTCCGTCCGTGACCCCGGCAGACTGGAGCGCTTCAAGGCGTTCGCCCGCGTCCGAAGCCTGCAAGGGCAACAGGCTCGCCAAGGCCAGAACGGCGGAAGCCCCCTCATGGCGATCGTTCTGTCCGGCGGTCCATCTTTTGAACATGCCGTCACCCTGATTGAGGAAGAGCGCGCTCTCACTGGTGTGATAGGAGAAGAGCAGGTCGAGTTTGCCGTGCCCGTTGGCATCGACGGGCACGACGGCGAGGGCCTTGGCGACGGGCAGGCCGGTTTGCGGGTCAAGGTTGCGCAGGCCAGCCGCCCCGGGAACCAAGGCAAATTTGCCGTGCCCCAGGTTGTGATAGACCGAGGGAGGGACGCCGATGAACCCCGTTGGTGCACCGTAAGAGCGGCCGACGTCCGCGATGGTGAAGGCCGTGGCGAGGCTCACCTCCTGCGGCCAACTGGCATAATGGGCGACCACCAGGTCGAGTTTCCCGTCCCCGTCGTAGTCGATCCACGTGGCGCCCGTGCTCCAGGTGTGATCATCGCCGCCCACGCCGACTGCGAGGGTTACATCCTCGAACGTGCCATCGCCCCGGTTGTGAAAAAGGTGATTGGCGCCAATGCAGGTCACAAAGATATCCGGGAAGCCATCGTTATCGTAGTCGCCCACGGCAACGCCCATGCCCTGCACGACGACGTCGAGTCCTGCGGCGCGGGAGACATCAGTGAAGTGACCCGTGCCATCGTTATGATACAGCGCGCAAGCCGAGGCGTGGGTCCAGGCGCCCATGTCTTCCCAGGGCCACGCCGTGCCGTTGACAAAAAAAAGATCGGGGTGGCCGTCGCGGTCATAGTCGATGACTGCCACCGCGCCACCAAGCGTGGTGGGCGAATCCTGCAAACCCTGGTGGTGCACGAAATGAATTCCCGCTTCCGCGGTGATGTTGGTGAAGCGGGCCGGTGCGACGGGCCGGATCGGACCGGTCGCGGGAAATATCCAGGCAAAGACGATGCTTATGGCAATGGCGGCAGTTACCAGCGTCAGCACCACCGGCAGCAGCGGCGGGACGGTGGCAACCCCGGTGCGGCTGGCGGCGATGGGAGGGGGGGCACTCGGATGGGGCGCAACGGGATTCATGCTGAAAACCGGAAAGGGGCGTGGACACATATTGCTTGTCCATCCTACATACATCGCAACCCATTTTGCGCGATGCCTGCCGCCCGACCAATTTATCGTCTGCTACCCCGGCTCGCAGGTCTGGGTGCCTTCTGGACGCTGGTCGGGCTGGCGTTCGCGAGCCAGTTCTACCTGTCGAGCACATTGCTGGGCCGGTCGGTGAGTTGGGGGCAGGCGGTCAGTTATTCGCTGGCGGACTGGTATGTGTGGGCGGTCCTCTCGGTGCCCATTCTGCTGCTGGCGCGGCGTTTTCCGCCGGAGAGCGGCGCGCCGTGGCGCTCCGCGGCTATTTACCTGGGCGCGGCATTGCTCTGCTCGCTGGTCTATGTGGTCTTGCGCTCGCTTGTGGGCCAGATACACAGCCTGCTCATCGACGAGCCCGTCACCTTCCTCGAGATCTTTCAACCGCTGCTGGTGAAGACCTTTCCATTCAACCTGCTGATCTTCGGCGTCATTATTTCCGTCAGCCACGCAATCGACTATTACCGCAAATATCACGAGCGAACCGTGCACACGCTGGAATTGGAGAAGCATCTGGCGGAGGCCCGGCTGCAGGCGCTGCTGCGCCAGCTCAAGCCCCACTTCCTGTTCAACACGCTCAACGGCATCGCGTCGCTCATGCACAGCGATGTGGACGCGGCCGACCGCATGCTGGTAAGGCTGGGCGAGCTGCTGCGCCTGACCATGAGCCACCCCGGCCAGCCGCTCACGCGGCTGAGCGAGGAAATCGCCTTCATTGAAAAATACCTCGAGATCGAGCGCATCCGTTTCCGCGACCGCCTGTCGGTCGCCTACGAGATCGACCCGGCGGTGCTTGAGGCCGAGGTGCCCAGTCTGCTCCTCCAGCCCCTGGTGGAAAATGCCATCCGCCACGGGATCGAGCCGCACGCCCGGCCCGGCCGCCTGGTGCTCGCGGCGCGCCGCATGCCGGGGTTCGTCGAGCTGACGGTGCGCGACGACGGCGCCGGCCAGCCGGCCGGCGGCTTCACCCGCGAGGGCATCGGCCTCGGCAACACCCGGGCCCGCCTCCGCGAACTTTACGGCGAGCGCCACCGCTTCGAGCTGGCCAACCATCCCGATGGTGGCCTGGTGGTGCGCATAGCGATTCCTACCTCCTGATGCCGTGACCACCCTTCGCGTCCTGATCGTCGATGACGAGCCGCTCGCCCGGGAGCGCCTGCGCGGCCTGCTGGCGGCCGAGCCGGCCGTCGAAATCGCCGCTGAGTGTGGCAGCGGCACCGAGGCCATCACCACGATCCGGAACCTTCCGCTCGACCTCGTCTTCCTCGACATGCAAATGCCGGGTTGCGACGGCTTGCAGGTGCTGGCGGAGCTGCCGGCGGACAACCGGCCGGCGATTATTTTCGCCACGGCCCATGAGCGGTTCACACTCGATGCGTTCGAGGTGCAGGCGATCGACTACCTGTTGAAGCCGTTTGACCGGGAGCGGTTCCAAACCGCGCTGCGGCGGGCCCGGGAATATCTGCGTGGCCGCCGTGCCGCGCAGCTTGGGGAAAACCCGCACGGCCTGCCGTCCGACGGCGGCGCGCCCGCCCAAAAGAGCGAGCGGCTGATGGTCAAGACCGATGGCCGGCTCGTGTTTCTGAAGTCCGATGAGATCGTGTGGGCCGAGGCGGCCGACAATTACGTCATGCTGCATCTTACGGCGGGCCGTCTGATGGTGCGGGAGACGTTGTCCGCCCTCGAGACCCGGCTTGGTTCCGCGAGTTTTGCGCGCATCAATCGTTCCGCCTTGGTGCACCGCGATCAGATCAGGGAGCTGCAACGCACCAACCACGGCGATTACCTCGTGCTTTTACGGGACGGGGCCAAGCTGCCGTTGAGCCGCAACCTGCGCGGTCAGCTCGGCAAGCTTTCTGGCGACCCGGCCGGCTGAGGCGCTTCCTGGCACCCCCGGGCGGGAGGGAGGGGCAGTGGTTGGGCGCAGTTGGCCCCGCTTTGACGGCAGCTTGTCCCAGAAGTGTTTTCACGGGCAGCCAATATTGTCCAGATGCGTTCGTTGCTTGGCGCAAGTGCTGCACAAAATAAAAACGTCTCCATCGGACATTTTCACCCTCCATCATGAAGCTACCCCGCTTGATTTTTTCCGCCTTGGCCGCCTGTGTGCTGGCCACCCCGCTGGTTTTTGGCGACAATGCCGTCCTCTATTGGAATGAGCAGGTGCTCAACGCCACGCGGTTGGGCCGCAATCCACCGCCGCTCGCCGCCCTGCACATCGCCACCTATCACGCCGCGATCTTCGATGCCGTCAATGGCATCGCGCACACCCATCGCGGCTGGCTCGTCAATGACGCCGCGCCCGCCGGCGCCGACATGGATGCCGCCATTGCCGGCGCGAGCTTCACCGTGCTGAACGCCCTGTGGGGCCAGGCGACGAACCCGCGCACCTTCCGGATCGCCTATGACAAGGCGCTGGCGGAAATCCCCGAGGGCCCGGCCAAGGTCGCCGGCCTCGCCTGGGGCAAGCAGGTGGCGGAATTGATCCTGGCGGAGCGCGCCAAGAGCGGCTTCGACAAGCCCATTCCCGGCAATTATTCCAGCACCGAACCGGGCAAGTGGCGCGAAACGCCTCCCGGCTTCCGCGCGCCCGTGCTGCCGCACTGGGGGCATGTCACGCCTTTTGCGTTGAAGACGCCGGACCAGTTCCGCGCTCCGCCGCCTTACACGGTGGACTCGAAGGAGCACGCCGCCGAGCTGGCCTATGTCGCCAAGGTCGGCCCGCGCGACGGCGCCGAGCGGTCCGAATATGAGACCCTGAGCACGCCGTTCTGGATGGACGACCTCGGTTCCTCGACTCCCGCCGGTCACTGGAACCAAATCGCGCAGGATCTGGCCCGCCGGAACAAGCTGTCCGGGCCGGACTGTGCGCGGCTGTTTGCCCTGCTAAATTTCGCCACGGCGGACGCCGGCATCTCGTGTTGGGAAACAAAATTTTTCTACCGCACCTGGCGGCCGGAGACCGGAATTCGTGAACTTGATCCCAAGGTGAATCCCACTGTCGTCAACCACCCCGAGTTCATTCCCAACATGGCGGCCCCCGCACATCCCGACTACACGTCGGGGCACAGCACGTTTACCGGTGCAGCCTCGCACCTGCTCGAGCTCTATTTTGGCACGGACGACATCGAGTTCACCACGACATCCGACGGACTGCCCGGCGCCGTCCGCTCATACAAGAAACTGTCCGATGCGCGCCGCGAAGTGGGCATGAGCCGCGTCTACGGCGGCATCCACACCATGTCCGCCAACCTCGAGGGTCAGAAAGCCGGCCTGCAGGTGGCTGAGTGGGTTTTCCAAAATTCGCTGCCGGCCCTGAAATGAATCCGGCCCGGACTTCCATTTTTGTTGTGGGGTTAGGGGGTAAAACTTCATGTGCCGATGAAGCGACCGAGACAGGCGCGGTCCCGCTGGTGCTAAGGATCGGGGTGGCGGGTTGCTTCATCGGCCATGGAGCCTTTGGTATCATCACGAAGGCCGCGTGGGTGCCGTATTTTGGCGTCGCGGGCATCGGCGAGCCGGCCGCATGGCAACTGATGCCATGGATCGGGAGGATCGACGTCGGCATCGGGCTGCTGGCGCTGGCCTGGCCCTGCCGGGCGCTTTTTCTCTGGGCAGCGTGGTGGGCGGCCTGGACCGCATTGCTGCGGCCGCTGGCCGGCGAATCTGCCTGGGAATTTTTCGAGCGGGCGGGCAACTACGGCGTGCCGCTGGCGGTCCTCGTGGCGACGGGCTGGCGCGGCGCCTGGTTCGCGCGGTTGCCGTCCATCTGGCCGGACCCAACGGCGTTGCAACGCGATCGCCTTGCATGGACGCTGCGTCTCACAACTGCGACTTTACTGGCCGGTCACGCCGGCTGCGGGTTCTTTCTGCACAAGGCCGGCCTTGCTCAGCTCTACGCTGCGGTGGGGGTTCCTCACCCGGCTGCGCTGGTGCCTTTGATTGGTGGATTCGAATTCATTCTGGCCGGGCTCGTCCTTGTCTTCCCTCAATCCGCCTTGTTTGTCAGCGTGTGTGTCTGGAAACTCGCCACTGAGGCGCTTTTCCCGATCGCCGGGGCGTCCGGGTGGGAATTTGTCGAGCGTTTCGGCAGCTACACCGCGCCGCTGGCCCTGGCCGTTTTGTTTACCCGCCGCCATCCATCGAATTCCCCGGCCGCGCTGCCGGCCACCTGACCATTCACCGGAGAACCCCCATGCACAAGTCCCTGATTCTTGCCGTCATTCTTGCCTCGGTCGCGACCGCTCTGGCCGCGGAGCCCGCCTACACCTCCGCGCCGCTGGCGCCTCGCGCCCCGCTGCCCGCCGGCGCCAGGCCCTTTCATCGTCTCAACTCCGAGCAAAGCGGCATCACAGTGCCGAATCTCTACAACGACCCGCGGATGTGGGCCGACCGCTTCCGCGAGTTCACGCTCGGCGCACTTGAGACCGGGATCGCCATCGCGGACTTCGATCGCGACGGCCGGATGGATATCTTCGAAGTGTCGAAGAACGGGCCCTGTGCGCTCTACATGCAGACCGTCAACGGCCAGTTCCACGATGTCGCCCACGCCGCCGGGGTCGCCTGCGATAGCGAGCCCTCCAGCAAGACGGGCGTCACGGTCGTCGACATCAACCAGGACGGCTGGCCTGACATCTATGTCTGCCGCTATGACGCGCCCAACCTTCTCTTCGTCAACAACGGTGACGGCACGTTCACCGAACGCGCGCAAGAATACGGCCTCGATATCAAGGACGCCTCGGTCCACGCGTCCTTCGCCGATTACGACGGGGACGGCTACCTCGATTGCTATCTTGTGACCAACATCCTCGATTTCACGAAGAGCCCGCAGGGCCGCCGCGACTACCTGATGCACAACAACGGCA
The DNA here is from genome assembly GCA_035260745.1 of Lacunisphaera sp. GTDB lineage: Bacteria > Verrucomicrobiota > Verrucomicrobiia > Opitutales > Opitutaceae > Lacunisphaera. The sequence continues at coordinate 9,232 of DATFUQ010000187.1, forward strand.
ACGGAACCTTCACCGATGTGTCCAAGAAGGCCGGCATCTGGGGTCTCACGCAGGGCCACACCGCGGTCTGGTTCGACGCCAACCAGGACGGCTGGCCGGATCTCTACGTCGCCAACGATTTCGAGACGCCCGACCGGTTCTACCTCAACAATGGCGACGGCACCTTCACCGACGCGGTGGACGAGCGCCTGCCACACGTCACCTATTTCTCGATGGGGGCCGACGTGGGCGACATCAACAACGACGGCCTGATCGACTTCCTCGTGACCGACATGCGTGACCGCACGCACGCCGGGTTCATGCGCGGCATGGAGGAGATCGGCCGCGGCCTGTGGGAGATGGAACGGGTGCCCGACCTCATTCCGCAATACATGTGGAACGCGGTCTACCTCAACTCGGGCCAGGACCACTTCCAGGAGATCGCGCACCTGACCGGCATGGACGCCACCGGCTGGACCTGGGCCGCGCGGTTCGCCGACCTCGACAACGACGGCCGCCTCGACGTGTTCTACACCTCGGGCATGATCCGCAACTTTGTCGACGCCGACATCGTCGACAAACAGAACGTGGCGCCGACTCTGGCCGCCCGCGCCGGAGTCTGGAAGAATGCGCCGACCCGCCCCGAGACCACGCTGGCTTACCGCAACCTCGGCGACTTGAAATTCGAGAATGTGTCGACGGCTTGGGGCCTGGACGAATCGACGATCGCCTTCGGCTGCGCCATCGCCGACCTCGACAACGACGGCAACCTCGATCTCGTCTACGCCAACTGCAATGCGCCGCCGACCATCGTGCACAACGACACGCCCACCGGCCACCGCGTGATGATCAAGCTGGCCGGCCGGGCGCCCAACCTCGACGCCATCGGCGCCGAACTGCGCCTTGAGGCCGAGATCACCGGCATCCAGTTGCGCCAGCTCTACACTGAGCGCGGCATCACGGCCAGCGAACCGCCGGTCGTCCACTTCGGTCTCGGGGCCGACACGGTCATCAAAAAACTGACGATCCACTGGCCGCGCGGCCAGGTGCAGGTGCTCGAGAATCTGCCGGTCGACCGGTTCCTGACCATCGCCGAACCGCCGTCCGATGATACGACGAAGCGGCCGCCCGCGTTCTTCAAGAAACCGGCGCGGCCCGACGCCCTGTTCACCGAGTCCGCCCAAGCCCGCGGCCTGAAGCACACCAGCGCCCTGCGGCCGTTCGACGAACTCGTCCGCCAGCGCCTGCTGCCCCGCCGTTTGAGTGGCATGGGGCCGGCCATCGCCACGGCGGACGTCAATGGGGACGGATTGGTTGATGTGTTCGTCTCCGGCTCGCCGGGCCAGCCCGGCGAACTTTTTCTCGGTGAGGCCGGCGGCACCTTCAAGCATGCTGACAGCCAGCCTTGGGCAGCCGATGCGGCCATTGACGGTGCCGGCGCGCTGTTCGCCGACATCAACGGCGACGGATTTCCCGACCTCATCCTCACATCCGGCGGCGTCGAGCACGACCGCGGGGATCCCGTGCTCAATGACCGCGTGTATCTCAACGACGGCCACGGCCGGTTCAGCCCGGCGCCCGCGGGCACGCTGCCGGCCGATGGCGAAAGCACCGCGGCGGTCGCGGCGGCCGATTTCGACAGTGACGGCCGGATCGACCTCTTTATCGGCGGCCGGGTCGTGCCAGGCAGGTATCCCGAGACGCCTCGCAGTTTTCTTTACCGCAATGCGGGCGGTAAGTTTGTCGACGTGACCGACGAGCTCGCCCCCGGTCTGCGCAATGTCGGCATGGTGACGGCCGCCGTGTGGGCTGATATCGACGGGGACAAGCGCCCCGACCTGCTCGTCGCCACTGAGTGGGGTCCGGTCACCTACTGGCACAACACCGTCAAAGGTTTCGAGAATTGGACGGAAAAGGCCGGTCTGGCGGGCATCACCGGTTGGTGGAGCGCGCTCGCCGTGGCCGATGTCAACGGTGATGGGCGGCCGGATCTCATCGCCGGCAATGTCGGACTCAACACGAAGTATCATGCTTCGGCCGCCGAACCGACCGTCCTCTTGGCCGGGGATTTTGACGGCAGCGGCAAGAACCAGCTCATCGAGGCGCAATACGAGGGTGGCAAACTCTACCCCGCGCGCGGCCGCAGCAAGCTGGCTTACGCCTTCCCGTGGCTGCCGAAAAAATTTCCCACCTACCAGGCCTACGGACAGGCGACGGTGGAGGACATCTTCGGCGCGGACCACCTGGCGAAGGTGCGCAAGCTTGCCGCCACGGAACTCGCCAGCGGCGTGTTCGTGAACCGGGGCGACGGCACGTTTGTCTTCCGGCCGCTGCCCCGCCTGGCGCAGGTCGCGCCGATCAATGCCATCGTGGCGCGCGACTTTGACGGCGACGGCAAGCTGGACCTCTTCTGCGCCGGCAACAATTTCGGGCCCGAGCCCAACACCGGCCGCTTCGACGGCGGCGTCGGGGTCCTGCTGAAAGGCGACGGTCAGGGCGGCTTCACCGCCCTGGCCCCCGCGCAAGCCGGCATCGTGGTCCCGGGTGACACGCGCGCCGCCGCTGCGGTGCAGCTCGACGGTATGGCGCAACTGTCCCTCGTCATCGCGCGCCAGGAGGGCCCGGTGCTTCTCTTCACCCCTGCCAACCGTTAGACAAAAACCCGCGCCCATGAAACACTCCATTTATGGAGCGACCCTTTTGCTGTCGCTCCTCAGCCCCCTGACGCCCGCCCGCGCGGCCGGCGCCCCGCCACTCACCTTCGACGGCGGTCGCGGGGTTTTCGATTTCACCGAGCGGCTGCGCTTCGAGGATCGCCAGGACAACTTCGACTTCAATTCCGCCGCGCACTCGCCGACCGACGGCTCGTGGTATGAGCAGCGCTTCCGGGCCGGCGTGACCTGGAAGCCTTCCGGCACATTAGCCCTGCAGGTGCAGGTGCAGGACTCGCGCGAGCTGGGCTCCGAGCGGCCCAAGGTCCCGTTCATTCTCGGCGCGGAGGGCAATGATGCGTTGAACCTGCGCCTGGCTTCCGTGACCTGGGGTGATCCCAAGAAATCCCCCGTCGTGTTTACGCTCGGCCGGCAGATCCTGGCCTTTGGTGATGAGCGTCTCGTGGGCCCGAGCGAATGGAACAACTTCGCGCGCACCTTTGACGCTGGCAAACTGGTGTGGTCCGTTGTGCCCGGCCAGACCATCGCCACGGTATTCATCGGCAGCGTGGTCAACATCGGGGCCCAGACTAGCGGCCAGGGCTGGATGTTCGACCACTCGAGCACGAACGACATGTTCAGCGGGGTTTACGTCACATCCAAGCCCGACAAGACGAGCACGCTGGACGGTTATCTGCTGTGGCGCGACAAGAAGGACAACAATCCGATTTATAGCGCGCCGACCGCGGCCATCCCGGCCGCGGCCCGCGCCGCCGCCGCCTATGATATCGGCCAGAATATTTTCACGCTTGGCACCCGTTATGGCGCCCCGCCAAGGGAGGGGGCGTTTGATACGGAGTTCGAGGGCGCCTACCAGTGGGGCAATGTCAACCGCCAGACCCCGACGGCGACCGGAGCCTACGCGGGCAGCAGCCCCACGCTCGATCAGCAGGCTTGGGCGCTCCATGCGCTGGTCGGCTACACGCCGATGGGCGCACCCCGCAAACTGCGCTTTGACGTCGAATACAACGTCGCATCCGGCGACACCGACCGGACCGACGGCAAGAATGGTTCGTTTATGAATCTTTTCCCGAGCAATCACAAACAGTTCTACAGTCTCATGGATGTCTTTGCGTGGAAAAATATCCGTGAAGTCACCGTCACCCTGCGCTTTACGCCGCTGCCCAAGACGGTGGTGCGAATCGACTATCACCGGCTCTCGCTCTATTCTTCACAAGACGCCTGGTATCGGGCGAATGCCGTGGCCACGGTGCGCCCGCTCAACGCCGCCGCCCAAAGCGCCCCGCGCCGGGCCGGCGACGCGCTCGATCTCACGGCCACCTGGACTCCGCGGCCGTGGGCGGTGATCGATGCGGGCTGCTCACATTTCTATGCCGGCTCCTACCTCTTGGCCACCGGGGCGAAGAGCGATGCAAATTTCGTTTATATCCAAACCACATTCAAACTCTGATCAGGCCTGTGTCCTGGCCGCACGGTTGATCGGCCGGGGCCCGTTGATCATTTTCGCCCGCAACCGAGGCTCGCTTCTTTTGTTCGAAAAACACTGACTTAGGCCGATGTCCCTTCGTTACCTCCCCGCCGCATTGCTGGCGGCTCTCGCCGCGCCGGCCCTGCTAGCGGAGCCTTCTCCCCTCGTCACGGCCCCGACCGGGTTCGCCCGGGCCCAAGCCGCCAGTGCGGTGCACTGGCAGTCATGGAACGACGCCACGCTGACCCGCGCGCGGGAGTCCGGCCGCAGCGTTTATGTCTTCGTCGGCACGCCGCTCAGCGAGCTGACGCGTGCGACAATCAGCCAGACCTTCACCAGTGCGAAAACCGTCGCGTGGCTTAACGATAATTTTTTCTGCATCTTTGTCGATGCCGACGCCCAGCCGGAGGTCGCCGCGTACGCGCAGCACTTCATCAACAGTGTCAAGCAACTCCGCGGCTTGCCGGTCCACCTTTGGCTGACCCCGGAGCTCCAGCCCTACGATGGCGCCAACTACCTGCCGCCTTCCGAGGAATGGGGCAAACCGGGTTTCCTCAAGGCCGCCCGCGGTGCGCTCGACGCCTGGGCCATCGAGCCGGCCCGGGCCCGGGCCCTCGCCACCGAGGCCATGTCGCTTATGCGGGTGAGGCCCCTGGACCTGGGTCCGAAGCCCGATGTGAAGGCCCCGCTTGATCGCGCCGTTACCGCTTGGATCGGGGCGATTGATCCGGTGCATGGCGGCTTTGGCACCGCGCCAAAGAATCCGGAACCCGAGTTGATCCGGTTCCTGCTCTCCCGGGGCGAAGCCGCTCGCGCCGCTGCGCTCAACGCCGCCCGGGCCCTCGTGGCCGGAGGCGGGCGTGACTCCGTGGACGGCGGATTCTACCGGCGCGCCATCGACGAGGAATGGAAGGAGCCTTACTACCAGAAGACCCTGACCGACCAAGCCCGCATCGCGTTCGCCCTGCTCGAGGCCGCCGACGCTGCGAAGGACGACAGGCTCCGCGCGGCCGCGTTCGGCGCGCTCGATTTTGCCCTGAAAGAACTAAGGAATCCCGACGGCACCTTCGCCGCAGCGCTGGACGGCACGCTGGAAGAGAACGCCGACCCGGCCAGACGGCCCAATTTTGCGCGAGTCGGCACCGCCACCAGCGGAGCGCAGGGCCTGTTGATTGCGGCGCTGCAGCGAACCGGTGAGAAACGTTTCATCTCGGTGGCCGCGCAACTGGCGGAAAAACTGCGCGGCGAGCTGGCCGCCTCCGGTTATGCCCTGGCCCACATCACCGGTTTGCCTTCCGGTGCCACCGCGGCCGATTACACTGCCGTGGCACTGGCTTTTCGTGCGCTCAAAGACGATGCGGTTGCCGATCGGTTGTTGGCCCGCGCCAACAGTTTGTTTTTCGACGCCGCTTCGGGCACCTACCTCGCCTCCACGGCGAAACTGCCGCCGGGCATCGCGCTCCGCGCGCCGCTCTCGGGGGACGCCCTTTCGGCCGAGGTTCTGGCCCTCCTCGCCGGAGCGGATGAAAAAACTGCCGGCCAGGTTCGCCGCAATCTGCTTGGCCTGATCGAGTATGACGAGCAGCCGCCGGGCGATGTGCTGCTGGGCCTTGCGTCGGCTCGTTAGTCCAGGCCGCCGTCCCCGAAACGTTTGGCTGCTGGCCCTTCTCACGACCTACGCTCCAAGGCAGCTCGGGCGTGCTCACGTCGGGTTTGCAGATCCGCGGGGGCGCCGCTACCTCAGCCGGTCGCGCAATTCAACCGCACCAGGGCCAGGTCGTGCAGCTTTGAGGGCAAGCCCTGTCCGATCACCTTCGCTATCAGCCAATCCTTGACTCTCCCTGCTCGTGGTTCGTTGTATTTGCCCACTGCATGTCGCCGGTCGAGCCCACCCCCATTTCCCCGGCAAGTGGTGCCCATTGGCACATACCGTCCTGTTTCATTTTCATCGGCGCCCTCTTCGCCGCTTTGCCCATGAGTGCGGAGGTATCAGTTCCGGGGCTGAGTGAATCACCGCTGGCCGCCCGCTCCCGGCCCAAAGGCAAAACGATGTTTGCCACGCTGTCTCCCGCCGACACCGGCATCATAACCGAAAATAACTATGCTGATCCCCGGGAAAATAAGACCGGTTACAAGGATCCCCGCATGGGCCAGGGTCACTATGACGAATTCGCCGTCGGCGCAGTCGGTACGGGTGTCGCGATCGGCGACTATGATGGCGACGGCCGGCCGGACATATTTGTGGTCAGCAAGACGGAGAGTTGCCGGCTGTTTCGCAATCTCGGCAACTGGAAGTTCGAAGATGTCACGGCGAAGGCCGGGGTAGAAGACAAGGGCGAGGCTGCGGCCATCTGGAAACAGGGGGCGACGTTTGTCGACGTGAATAATGACGGGCTGCTGGACATCTATGTCTGCCGGTACAACGCCCCCAATCTGCTCTACATCAACCAGGGTGATGGCACCTTCAAGGAAGAAGCCGTCGCCCGTGGTTTGGCTGTGGTGGATGCATCGGTCATGGCTGCTTTTTGCGACTACGACCGTGACGGATGGCTCGACGTGCTCATCCAAACCAACCTGCTCGACGGAGCCACGCATCCGAACGGACAACGCAACCTGCTTTTTCATAACAACCGCGACGGCACCTTCACCAACGTCACCGATCGCGCGGGTGTCAGCGGAGAAGCACAAGGCCACTCGGTCATTTGGTGGGATTACGACGGCGACGGCTGGCCGGATATTTATGTCGCGAACGATTTCGCCGCGCCCGACATCCTCTATCACAACAACCGCGACGGCACCTTCACCAACGTCATCGATCAAGTGGTGCCCCATATGCCCTATTCTTCCATGGGCTCGGATCTGGGCGATTTGAACAACGACGGCCTCATCGACCTGCTGGCCTCGGAAATGGCAGTAACCACCCATCAGAAAGACCAGCGCACCATGGCTACAACCCGCGGTCAGGCACTGGATCCTCCGGATAATTCCACGGCGGTGCCGCAATACTACCACAACGCGCTGTACTTGAATACCGGCACGGGCCACTGCCTGGAGGCGGCTTTTCTCGCGGGCCTGGACGCCACCGACTGGACCTGGTCAGTGCGCTTCGAAGACCTCGACAATGACGGCCGACTCGACCTGTTCGTGACCAACGGCATGCACCGGGAATTGCACAACGCCGACCTGATCTCCCGCCTCGGGTCCGCCCAATCGCTGGCGGAAAAGCAACGGATGCAACGCAACGCCCCGGTGCTCGTCGAACACAACCTCGCCTTCCGCAATCTCGGCGATTTGAAATTCGAAAACGTCGGCGCCGCCTGGGGCCTCGATGAGAATGGGGTGAGCTTCGGCGCGGCCTTCGGCGACCTCGACGGTGACGGTGATCTCGATCTCGTCTACACCAACTATAAGAAAGGGGTCACCGTGCTGCGCAATGATTCCGACACCGGTCATCGGGTGATTTTCGCCCTGCGGGGCACGCAATCGAACCGCTTCGGAGTCGGAGCCATGATCCACATTGAAACCGATGCCGGCATTCAGGTCCGGCAGCTTGTCCTGGCCCGGGGTGTCCTTTCGAGTTCCGAACCCGTGCTGCATTTCGGCCTGGGCGAATCCACGCTCCTCAGGCGGGTCACGGTCTCGTGGCCCAGCGGCCAGATCCAGTCGTTTGCCAATCTCGCCGTCGACCGTAGATTCACCGTCACCGAACCGGTCGCACCCGCTGCGCCTCCGGCCAACCCACCGGTGCGGCCGGCAGGACAATTCACCGAGGTGAGCCAGGCGATGAACCTCTCCATTATCGCCCACGAAAATGCGGTGGATGAGTTGGGTTCGAATTCACTTCTCCCGGTTCGCCAGAATCGACGCGGGCCCGGTGTCGCGGTCGGTGACTTGAACGGCGACGGGAAAGACGACCTGATTTTCGGCGGCACGCCCCTCGACGCGGCGCAGGTTCGTCTTGCTGGTCCGGACAATCAATTCGTCGGCGGTCCCGCCCGGGCCCTCGCCGACGATATGTCGGTCAATGACGGGCCATCGCTTATTTTCGATGCCGATGGCGACGGCACGAATGCTCTTTTGCTCACCGCTTCCGGCGTCGGCCAGCCCGCGGGTTCCCCTGCCTATCAACCCCGACTCTATCTCAACGATGGTCACGGAAATTTGCGACCGGCCCCGGCTGACGCCCTGCCTCCGCTTTCCCTCAGCGTCGGCGCGGTGGCAGCGGCAGATTTCAATCGCGACGGACTTCTTGATGTTTTCCTGGGAGCGAAAGTCGTACCCGGACTCTACCCCCTCGCCCCGAGCAGCGCCTTGCTCGTGAATCATGGCGGCCGGTTTGAGGACGTGACCGACACACTCGCGCCCGGTTTGCGCGCAGTCGGCATGGTCACATCAGCTCTCTGGAGCGACGTGGACGGCGACGGGTGGCCGGACCTGCTGCTGACGCTGGAGTGGGGCAACGTGAAGTATTTCCATAACAATCAGGGCAAAGGGTTCGAAGACTGGACAGAGAAGGCGGGCTTTGCCGCGGCGGGCACCGGGTGGTGGACTTCGATCGCCGCGGCGGATTTTAACGAAGATGGCCGGATGGATTATGTCGTGGGCAATCTCGGCCTGAACACCCAGTATCGGGCCGACGCAAACCATCCCGCGCTGCTGTTCGCCGGCGATTTCAAGGGCGATGGAACCCAGCAATTAATCGAAGCCTACTATGAAGGCGACCGGCTCTATCCGTGGCGAACCCGGGTGAATCTCGGTGCCGCAATTCCCTCGGTGTTGAAACGCTATCCCAGCAATGACATCTATGCGCGAGCCACTTTGAGTGAGATTTTCGGCGAGGAGAAGCTGGCGGCCGCCCAACGCTACGCCGCCACGGAATTCCGGAGCGGAGTATTCCTGAGTCAGCCGGACGGGACTTACCGATTCGAAGCGCTGCCGCACCTCGCCCAGATCGCGCCCTTGCAGGGAATCGTCGCCGGCGATTTTGACGGCGACGGCCACGCAGATATTTATACGGTGCAAAATTCCTACGCACCCACCCCGGTTGTCGGCCGTTTCGACGGCGGCCTGAGCCAGTTGCTGCGTGGTGATGGCCAGGGGCATTTTACCTGCATTCCTCCCCGCGAAAGTAATCTGATCGTGACCGGCGATGCCAAGGCGTTGGCCGTGGTGGATCTCAACCAGGATGGCTGGCCGGACTTTGTCGTTACGCGAAACAACTCGGCCAGCCTTGCCTTCCTCAACCAAGGCGTGAAAGAACGACATTCGCTGCGGATCCAATTGCGCGGGCCCGCGGGCAACCCCACCGCCATTGGAGCGCGCGTCACCCTCGAACTCGCCGACGGCACCACGCGGACCGGCGAAGTTTATGCCGGCTCCGGTTATTTCAGTCAGTCTACCGCCGCCTGTTTCTTCGGTTACATGCCAGCCAACCCGCCCCGTCAAATCCACGTGCGCTGGCCCTCCGGTGCGACCAGCACCCACCTCGTCCCGTCGCAGTCCTTTACGATAGTCCTTACTGCACCCGCTCCATAGGGTGCGGCAGGACGAGGATTTTCATCCGGATTCCGGGATTGAAGTTGGTTTGGGGTAGGGTCGGCGGTCGCTTTCAAAGTCGAAGCGGGGTCGGACGGTGTTGGTTTCGCAAGCGCGACGGCTTCGCTTGACGCGAACGCGCTACCTCAGTCGATCACGCAATTCGGTCGGCACCAGGGTGAGCGCGAATTCGTGCAGTTTGGGATCAACGCGATTGCCGAAGGCCCGGCTCAATACCAGCAGCCGATAAAGCGAACCGGGGGAGAGTCCGCGCAGTTTTTCTTCGTCCGCTGTCGCCAGGCAAACGGCCACTTGCTCACGGGCCAGCTGTTCTTGTTTCGCCCTGGCAAGGACCACGGCGAGTCCGACGCGCAGGTCCCACGGCAGGACCGCAGGGTATTTGGTCGCCAGTCTTGCCTGCAATACTTTGAGGGACTTTGCGAATCCCGCTTCGTCCCCCCGCGCCAAATCGACTTCGGCCTGTGCCACCCAAGCCCCGAAATCGGCCGGGAAACGGCGCAGACCTTGCGCTGCCGCCGCGGCCTGTTCCAGGTCTCGCATCTCGACAAGGTACTCCGTTATCCGGGCTACGGCGGTCGCCGGTTCCTGCTCGTCGACGACTTCAAAAACCTGTACCGACTGACCGTCGAAACCGGTGATCTTCGGCAACGAATATGCCAGGGGCCGCAGCCAGGGCGGCAGCGTTGGAAGCTGGAGCTTGTCGCGCAAGGTGCCCGCGCTTTGCCCCGTGCCCGCCCACGTATAGTCGTCAAACCCGGAATCCCAAGAGAGCAAAACGAGGTGGGTGATATTGCGCCGATCGATCAACGCCTTTGCCTCCTGGAGGTTTTGGTTCGCCAGGATGAGCACGGCGGCCGCCACGCCGCTCTTGTTTTCCCGGGAGAGAGAGCCCAGGCCGCGCATGCCGCCATAGTAGCAGAGAGCAGTGGTCTCGTTGGGCGGAGCCAGCAATACCACCCCGCCTGGAGTGCCGTGGAGTGCGAGCCATCCCGCCAGGTCCCTCTCGATCAAACCCAACACTTCCGACCGCGTGAGGTCATTTTCCGTTTCGGCTTTGTGCCGCGGTGCAACCAGCAAAATGCCCGGTAGCAAGAGCAGCAGGCCGCCGCCCGCCCAAGCGAGGCGGCGGTAGCCCCTGTTGGTGGCGCCCGACAATCCTGTTGTCGCCGCCACCAACATTACCAGCAAAAGCCCGTCGAGCGCGTTCCACCAGAAGAGCTGCTGGCAGGCGAATCCGAACGCCACGAGCACCGGTCCCAACGTTATCGCCACGGAAATGCGGCGCTCCCGGCCGGTCTGTCGCCGGGGGAGAACCCACACGGCGGAAGCGACCAGGACGAGAGGCAGGAGCGTCGCTAACACAGCCAAGGTCAATCCATCGCGTGAAATCCACGCCGCGAGGTCTCGGGCGACGGCGCCTGCCGGCAGTTTCGTCAGCCGGAGGGACGGGGTGTCCGGTAACAGGAACTCGGAGCCGTGGATTTTCCAGTTGGCCACCGGCACCGCGACGATCGCGGCCAGCGCGAACGCGAGCACTGCGAAGTTGCGGAGTGTTTTTGGCGGCTTTTTGCCCTGAATCCACTCCGCCGCCTGCGCCAAAATCTCGCCGCCACCGAGCCAGGCCAGGCCGTAAAGCGGATGGATGTAAGAGAGCTGCCAGTCCCCGAGGTAGGCGGGGGCAAATTCGATCAGATAAGCGCCAAGGGTCGTGATGGCGCCCGCCGCCGCCCAAGATCGCCAAGGTAAGCCGGTGGTTTCCGCAGCTTCCCCCCGTCGATGGTTGCGCATGACCCAAGCAGCGAGCAATGCGCCCGCAGCGACGCCCACCAGAATCGGAATTTGGACGGACACACTGACCCACAGCCCAAGACCGCCGGTTACTCCCGCGAGGATGAACCAGCGGCGCGTCGACTTTCCGTTGTCGTCCGGCGCGGGTGTTGCCCTGACTCCGGCCGGGAGCAGCAGCACGCTGCCCAAGGCAAGAATCTGCGCCAGGCCGCGGTCGTCGGGCGCGGCAGGAAGAAACCCCGCGGCGAACGGAAAGACGGTGACAAGACCGATTGAAATCAATGCAGCCGGAAGAACACCGAATCGCCACGCGACCAGGAGGGTCGTTCCGAGCAGGAACAGAAGGTGCAGGATCGGATCCGCAACGAGCGCGGCACGTTCCACAGCCTGCGCGGGCGACCGGCCCGAAAAAACGTGATCGCACCACGCGATCGCGCCGAGCCACCAACGGTAGGGCGAAGGGGAATGCACCGCCCGGCCGAAAGGCGCATTTTCGTAGTCGATGTGTCGCACCCGCCATTCCCCGCGGTTGAACATGCGCTGGGTCTGCGCGAGCCAATGATAACTCTCCGTGAGCTGCTCGGGGACAATCAATCCGTTGCCAGCCGCCAACTCGGGAGCAACTGACGCGGGGGCCGGGACCGCGATCGGCGGATTCTCGTCCCATCCACCGATCGTAGACACGTGCTCAATGTGCCCTACTCGGATGACGTTCATCCAGAGGAGAAATCCCCCCGCCGAGCACAGCACCGCCAGCCAGGCGAGGGAGGAAATGCGGGGCGCTTTGATCATGGGGACCGCGGCGGGCGGAATTTTTTAGAAGGCGCGTGCTATCGGACTGAGAATCGCCGGGTAGGCAAGAGCCTAGTTGGTGCGCGACCGATTGCCGCTTGACTCACCCCAACAAGGTTCGTCCTGTGGGCGCCTTGCCAAGGCTTGATACGAGTTACCCTTTGAATCCGGATTTTCAAACGCGGAGGTCGCGGAAGCCGCAGAGCAAAGTCACGCGCCGCGCCGCCCGCTGCGTGGTGCTGCTGTCAGGCCTGTTCTTCCTCCCACCTGCGATCCGCGCCGCTGATGCGGCCGGCGGTATTGCCACGCAGGCGCTAGTTCCGCCGACCAGCCCCAAGGGAAAGACCATGTTCGTCGAGCTGGCTCCGGAGGTGACCGGCGTCCGGACGGAGAATCGCTACGACGACCCGCGGATGTTCGGTGATCTCTTTCAGGAATTCGAGGCCGGTTCGGTCGGGACGGGAGTGGCCATGGGCGATTAC
>DATFUQ010000188.1:0-3163 GCA_035260745.1 Lacunisphaera sp.
AAACAGCGCCAGCAGGAAGAGCACCGCCGTGGTCGCTCCCGTCAGCCCCGTGCGGCCGCCCGCCTCGACGCCCGAGGCGGACTCGATGTAGCTGACGACCGTCGAGGTGCCGAGGAGCGAGCTGAGGATGGCGGCGATGGAATCGGCCACGAGGGCCCGGCCGGCCTTGGGCAGCCTGCCATCCTTGTCCAGCAGCCCGGCGCGCTGGGTCACGCCGATGAGCGTGCCGATGTTGTCGAACATGTCGACGAGCAGCAGGGTGAGGATGATGGGGAAGGCCTTGCCGAAGTCGTGCAGCAGCAGGTCGAAGTTGAGCTGCAGGAAGGTCGGCGCGGGCGAGGCCGGCAGCGAGAAGAGCGAACCCGGCATCGTCGTGACCGTGCCGCCCTTGCCGTTGGCCACGGCGAGGCCCGCCACGGTGACGGCGAGGATGGACAGGATGATGGCGCCGGGCACGCGGCGGGCGATGAGCACGGCGGTGAGCAGGATGCCGCCGAAACACAGCAGGACGGCCGGCGTGCCGAAATCGCCGTGCGTGACGAAGGTCGCCGGGCTGGAGACGACGATGCCGCCGTTTTTCAGGCCGATGAAGGCGATGAAGAGGCCGATGCCGCAGGTGATGGCCAGCTTCAGCTGGTGCGGGATGGCCGCGATGATCTTTTCGCGCACGCCGGTGACCGAGAGGCTGAGGAAGATGCAGCCGTTCACGAACACGAGGCCGAGGGCGGACTGCCACGAGACGCCCAGCCCGAGGCAGACGGTGAAGGCGAAGTAGGCGTTGATGCCCATGCCCGGGGCCAGCGCCAGGGGGTAGTTGGTCAAAAAGCCCATCAGCAGCGTGCTGAGGGCGGCGGTGAGCGCGGTGACCGTGATGAGGGCGGCCTGCGGCATGCCCGCGGCGGCGAGGATGGCCGGATTGACCGCAAGGATGTAGGCCATCGCGGCGAAGGTGGTCGCGCCGGCCTGCAATTCGCGGGCGACGTTGGTGCCGTTTTCGTCGAGTCGGTAGAGGCGGTTCAGCATAGGGTGGGTTGGTGGCGGGCTTACTTGGCCGGGGCGGCCGGGGGCGTGGTCTCGTAGGCCTTCCAACCGGCGACCAGCGCGTGCACCACGCGGCTGCCGACGGCATGGGCCGCTTCCAATGCGGGGAGGTAGGCGGAATAGATGCCGAGCTTTTCGCCGTTGAGGCTGTCCGCCGCGGTGCCGCCGGGCCATTGCATGTCGAAATTGCTGGCGGTGCGCAGCACGAGCACGCGGCGCACGTCGGCCTTGCCCGCGCGACTGAGGTTGGTGAGGGCGCGCAGCGTGCCCGAGTCCTCCATGGCCGTGGTGACATAATTGCCGTGGCCGTCAGTGTGGTAGCGGATCCAGTCGTTGGCCCACTGGTTGAGCAGTTTGCCGTGCCAATAGGTGCTGGAAGCGAGGTTGTCGCCCTTCAACACGAAGGGCGGGCGCTGGGCATTGGGATAGCCGGTATAGGTGGCGCGGCGCTTTTTCATCTGCTCGTTGTCGGCCAGGGGCGTGTCCTTGGTCAGTTGGTAGGCCCACTCCACTAGGCCGGGCTCAAGGTGGTAAACCTGCCCGTTTACCGCCGCTTCCGGTGCACGCGGCAGCTCGTAGGGCACGGCTTTGCGCAAGGGAATGTAGCCGGTCGGCCAGCCGGCGGGAATTTCCCGGGCGTCGATTTCGTGGCCGAGGTCGCCGTCGACGATGTATTCCGCCCAGGCGGCCGAGCCGATGGAGGCGTCGGCGGGATCAATGCCCGCGATGCCCGCGACCAGCCAGTAGCTTTGGGTGAGGTCGAAGCGCGGGTCCAGGCCGAGGGCCATGATGCTGGCGGCGGCGCTGGGATTGCCGATGCCGGTCACAATTCCGATCACCGAGCCGTCGGCGTTAACCCGCACGTCATGGTAGGCAGCGGGCAACGGCACGACGCGGTCGAGCTTCTCGCGCTCCACCCAGAGTTGAAATTCCCCGGGCGCATCGCCGATATCCTGGCCAAGCTCGAACATGGCGACGATGACGACCTTGGGCCGGATGATTTCCGGGGCGGCAGGCAGCGCGAGTGAAAGCGCGACCAGCCCGGCGGCGAGGCGCGGGACCAGGGTGAATAAATGCATTCGCCGGTCAGTCAGCAGGGTTTATACGCGATTGGCAAATTTTTGCGGCGACAAACCGCCGGCTTCGTGGCACATACTCTGCTCTAGAACATGAGTGGCCGTCGCCACCTAACACAAAAAATGAAAACCAACCTGCTATCACGCGCGTTGCTGGCCGTGCTTGTACTCGCCAGTATTGCCGGACGCCTGTCCGCCCAAACCACCGCGCCGGCCACCCCGGCCCCCAAGGAGGAAATCCTCGAACTCGACAAATTCAGCGTCAGCGGCGTGGCGCCCGAGCAGCAGATCCTGCCGACGGCGCGCCCGTTCAACTCGGTGTTCGGCACCGACGACAACATCATCGATGTGCCGCGCAACGTGACCATCATCTCCCGCCAGCAGCTGAGTGACATCAATATCTCGAGCGTGCTCGATTTTGCCAAGCTGACCTCCAGCTCCTACACCACCACGAACTTCGGCGCGCCCTCCAACCCGAGCATCCGCGGCCAGACGGCCGACCTGTTCATCAACGGCGTGCGCGGCCGCACCACCTCCAACGGCAACGGCCTGCCGCTCGACTTCAACTCGGTCGAGTCGGTCAACATCGTGAAAGGCCCGGCCACCGCGGTGCAGGGCACGTCCATGTATGTCGGCGGCTTTGTCGATCTCATCACCAAGCGCCCGTATTTCGACGGTTTCAAAGGCTCGGTCAGCGTGACGGTTGGTTCCTATTCCCAGAAGGAATGGACCATCGACGTCGGCGGCCCGGTCTCCAAGCAACTCGCCTACCGCTTCAGCTACTCCGGCACCGACAGCAAGGGCTATTGGTATGACTACTATAACAAGAACCACGCCTTCTACGGCGCATTGACCTACCGGCCCACGGACAAATACGAGCTGTTCCTCAACGCGTCGGCCTCGTTCTACAACTACACGGAGAACTGGGGCTTCAACCGGCCGACGCAGGCCCTGATCGACAATATGCTCTACATCACCGGCACCAACGTCAACGGCGGCACGACGGCCACGGCCGCGGATCCGCAGAACGCCACGAACATCGGCGG
>DATFUQ010000189.1:0-3724 GCA_035260745.1 Lacunisphaera sp.
GGCCGGTGCTGCGCTGTCGAAGCCGGTGGCGTCAGCCAGCCGGCCGTGACTGGTCGCCAGTTGATCCAGATACGGGAGCAATGCGCGGGCCACGCGGGCCCAGTCCTGCCCGACAGTGTGCTTGAGCGGACCGCCGCGATATTTGATGGGTTGCAGCCGCAAGTTGGCTGCCGGTCCGCAGACCGTGGCAAAAAAAAGATCAGGGTTCTCGGCGAGGAGCTGGTAGCCAAGCCGGTAATGCACATCGAGCCCGGCGGCGGCCCGGCCGCGGCTCTGCCGTTGCAACTCCGCGCGCACCACGCGCAACAATTGGTGTTGCGGCGAGCGCAGGGCCAGGTGGGCGAGCTGGAATTCGGCCGGCAGCGGCCGGCCGGGCAGGATTTCCGTGTCACGATAAAGGGCATGACTGCCCTTGCCGGCGGCGAGTTTGGGATCAAGCGCGAGGCGGCGCGGGATGAATATTTTCCGGGTGTGGGAGGGTTGCGACTGGCAGTGGCGCAGCCGCAGCACGGGGTTGATGACCGAGGCGTCGTCGTCAGTGGTCGGACAGTAATCAAGCAAGGGGAGGCTGACAGGCAGCTCACCGCCCAATGCTCCGAGGCTCCGTTCCAACATTTCGCGATCCGGTCCGGTCAGTATTTCGTCGGCGTCGAGGGGCAGCACCCAGTCTGCGCCGTGGTCCTGCGCGGCCAGCGTCGTCAGGCAGTTGCTGCGAGCCTGCTGCAGATGACCGATGGCATCATCCCGAAAGAGCGTGACGGGCAAGCCCTCGTCCTTCAACGCGCCGAGAATCTGCCGCGTGCCGTCCGTGCTGTCGTGGTCGAAAATGAGATGGTGGTCCACCCAGGCCAGCGAGTGCCGGACGAAGGGCTCGATGATATCGGCCTCGTTCTTGACGATGGAGACTGCCACCAGACGCATGGGGGCAGTGTGCGGGTCGGCGGCAGAAAGCAGAGACTAAATTGCGGTTTGGGCGGCTGCCGCCCTGCCGGGGGGCGGTTTACGTCAGCAGCCGCTTCAGGTATTCGCCGTAGGCGGACTTGCCGAGCTGCTTGATGTTGGCCTCCATTCTGGCGCGATCAATCCAGCCCTTCTTGTAGGCGATCTCCTCGAGGCAGGCGATTTTCAGGCCGGTGCGGTTCTCCAGGACGTGGACAAACTGGGCGGCCTCGATCAGCGAGTCGTGCGTGCCCGTATCGAGCCACGCCGTGCCGCGGCCGAAGAGCTCGACGTGCAGTCTCCCCTTCTCGAGGTAGAGCCGGTTGAGGTCGGTGATCTCGAGCTCACCGCGCATGGAGGGCTTCAGGCTCTTGGCGAGCGGGACCACATCCTTGTCGTAGAAGTACAGGCCGGGGATGGCATAGCTCGACTTGGGCTGCCGGGGTTTCTCCTCGAGGGAGAGCACCTTGCCGTCCTTGGCAAACTCGACCACGCCGTAGGCACCGGGATTCGCGACGTGGTAACCGAAGATGGTGGCGCCGGTAGCACGGGCGGCGGCTTCATCCAGGGATTTCACGAACTCGGCGCCGTAGAAAAGATTGTCGCCGAGCACGAGGGCGGAGGGCTCGCCGTTCAGGAAGCCGGTGTCGCCCGCGATGTGGAACGCCTGCGCCAGGCCCTCGGGCCTGGCCTGGGCGGCGTAACTGAGCTTGAGGCCAAACTGCGCGCCATCACCCAGGAGCAGCTTGAACAGCGGCAGATCCTGCGGGGTGGAGATGACCAGCACCTCGCGGATGCCGGCGAGCATCAGCACCGACAGCGGGTAGTAGACCATCGGCTTGTCGTAAACCGGCATGAGCTGCTTGCTCACGGCGATGGTGAGCGGGTAGAGGCGGGTGCCGGAGCCACCGGCCAGAATAATTCCTTTTCGATTCATGTTCAGACTTTGGTGCCGAGTCGTTCGCGGGAGTATTTCTTGGCCGTGATCTCAGCCGCCCAGGCGCGGTTCCGCAAATACCAATCCACGGTCTTTTCCAGGCCGGAGGCGAAATTCTCCCGGGGCGACCAATGGAGTTCCTTTTGCAGCTTGGCGCAATTGATGGCGTAGCGGCGGTCGTGCCCGGGCCGGTCGGTGACGTGGGTGATCTGGTCGGCGTAGCTCCGGCCGTCGGCGCGCGGCGACTTCCGGTCCAGCAGCTCGCAGATATTTTTCACGATGGCGATGTTGGGTTGCTCGTTCAGGCCGCCGATGTTGTAGGTCTCGCCGGTGCGGCCCTGGTGCAGCACGAGCCAGATGGCGGTGGCGTGATCCCCGACGTAGAGCCAGTCGCGGACCTGCTGGCCGTCGCCATAGACCGGCAGGGGTTTCTGCTCGAGGGCGTTGAGGATGATGAGCGGGATGAGTTTTTCCGGAAAGTGATAGGGGCCGTAGTTGTTCGAGCAGTTGGTCGTCAGCGTGGGCAGGCCGTAGGTGTGCTGGTAGGCGCGGACGAGATGGTCGCTCGCGGCCTTGGAGGCGGCGTACGGGCTGTTGGGCTCGAAGTTGTGCTCCTCCGTGAAGGCCGGGGCGCCGGGCGGGAGCGAGCCGTAAACCTCGTCGGTCGAGACGTGGAGAAAACGGAAGGCCGCCTTCTTTGGCCCGGGCAGCTTCGTCCAGTATTGCTTGGCGCAATTGAGCAGGCGGAGCGTGCCGGTGACATTGGTCTGGATGAAGGGCTCGGGCGAATCGATCGAGCGGTCCACGTGCGATTCGGCGGCAAAGTTGACCACGGCATCGATCTGGTGGTCGGCAAGGAGTTTTGCGACGAGCGCGGGGTCGCCGATGTCGCCGTGTGCAAAAACGTAGCGCTGGTCGCCGGCGAGGTCGGCGAGGTTCGCGGGGTTGCCCGCGTAGGTGAGCGCATCGAGGTTGACGAGCTTGGCGAGCGCGGAGCCCTTTTCCGTCAGGCGCTGGCGGATGAAATTCGAACCAATGAAACCACAACCTCCTGTTACGAGTAAGTTCATGGAAAAATCAGGCGGTCGCCTTGACCCAGCGCCGGAGGTCGCGTTCGACCGCCTCGTGAACCTCGGTCAGCTTGATGCCGGTGGCCGTGAGCTTGGCGGAATTCATGACGCAGTTGGAGCGCGGGGTCTTGGCGGCAGTGCGCATGAACTCGGTCTCGTCCGCAAAAAATTCGAATTTTCTGGCCGAGACACCGGTTTTTTGGATCAAGCCGACGATCTCATGCGTGGTGACGTGACCGGGGTTGGTGACGTTGTAGGTGCCGAAGGGCACGCGCCGCTCCCAGCAGGCGAGGCTGGCGGCGGCGAATTCATCGAGTTGTGAGATGGAGTTGGTGGCCGCGAGCAGGCGCGGGTAACGCATGAGCTTGCTGAGGTAATTGCGCGGGTTGTCCACCTGGTTGAACGGTATGCGCAGGCGCCAGAGGTAGACATCGGGGAAACGCGCGAGCACCTCCTCGCCGAGGGCCTTGGTGCCGGAGTAGAAACTGCAGTGGTTCGTTCGGAAGGTGAAGTTCGGCGTGTCGGTCTCGGTGAAGCCGGCGCCGTCGGGGCGTGCGCCGGAGAAGATGCAGCCGGAGGAGACGTGGCCCCACGGCACACCGGCGTCGGCGCAGGCCGCGGCGATGGTGCCCGGCAGCACGGCGTTGCCCATCAGGCACTCGGACTTGTGCAGTTCGCAGGCGTCGACGTTGGGCTTGCCGGTATAGCCGGCGGCGTTGATGAGAAATTCCGGCTTTTCCTTGCGGAGCAGATCGGTGAGCGCGGCCTGGTCGGCGTA
>DATFUQ010000190.1:0-12059 GCA_035260745.1 Lacunisphaera sp.
TGATCGTGGGGGGCTACGCCGCCATCACGCACGGCTCGGCCTATCTCACCCGGGACGTGGACATCTGCGCGGTCCTGACGGAGGAAAACGTGGCCCGGTTGCGGCAGGCGCTCGCCGACTGGAATCCCAAGCACCGGATGACTCCGCAGCGGCTTTCGTTCCTGGTCTATCCGCCGGTTGGGCAGCCGCTGAACAATCTCTACCTGCCGGACATGGGGGTGATCGACATCATTACGTCGGTCCTGGGGGTGGGGGATTTCGTGCGCCTGCGGGACAAGGCTGAGGAATTGGAGGTGGATGGCCGGCGCTATCGCGTGATTGCGCTGGAGGATCTGATCAAGGCCAAGGAGGCGATGGGACGGGAGAAGGACCTGCTCACCGCCAAGGAACTGCGCGCGATCGCCGCCAAGCGGCTGGGGAATTGACGGCGGACAAGCCGGATCGGTGGGCACCGTTCCCGCTGCTGGGGCCCGGTGTTTGTCCGTGGCACTAGCGCGTCATCCGTCGCTATTCTGAGGCAAAGGGCCGGTCGGCTCGGACAGGAATCGGGTGTGACTGCCTTGGGCCGGCCGACGAGGAAGTGGCGCGGCGCGTGACGGCTTTTCTGGCGGATTGGGCGCCCGGCGTTAACCGGAGTCCAAGGTAAAGCTTGGCTCCTTCGCTCGTCCTTCGGGCTGCATTCGGCCATCCTTGGACTATCTTGGCGCTATCCTTGTGGGTGCCTTCTTGTGGATCCTTCGGGTAACCTACGGGACGAGTCTTATACGTGGAGCGGAGCGTAAACCGTCGAGTTGGGTCTCGCCGGGCGGGCGCAAATCCTCCTCAATCGTTCCGGCATGAACCCCCTGCTCGCCGCCCTTGCCCTCGGTTGCCTCGCGGTGCCGGCTTTGGCCGGCCAGCCGTTTCACGACGCCGTCCACCCCGGCGTCCCGCAGCGGATCCCCGGGGCCGTGTTCTGCGCCTACTAAGACGAGGGCGGGGAGGGCGTCGCCTACCACGACCACGACGCGGAAAACCAGGGCAGCGGCAAGCTCAACCCCGCCGACGGCACCTACCTCAACGAATTCCGGCGGCACGAAGGTCTGGACATCTCCTACACCAAGCAGGTGCCCGATCGCGAATCGCCCTGCAACAAGGTGGTCCCACCGCTTGGTTTGCTCTACGTCGGCTGGAACGAACCCGGCGAATGGTTCAACCTCACGGTCGAAACCGCCGGCGCCGGCACCTACGTGGCCGACCTCCTCTACACGGCGCACAACGACGCAACCGTTTCAATCAGCGTCAATGGCGGCCCGGCCGCCGCGCTCTTCGCCGTCGCCTCCACCTTCGACGCCGCCGAGACGATCCCCTGGCGGCAATGGCACCATTGGAACGTAGCGCGTGATGCGTGCGCGGTCACCTTGCCCAAGGGCGTCAGCGTGCTCACGGTGCGCATCGTCACCGGCGGAAACATCAACCTGGCCACCCTCGCCTTCCGCCGGGCGGGCGCCGCACGCCCCGGCCCCGGCATCACCGTTGTCACGACTCCGTCGCGCTGACCAGCCGGCCCAGATCGGAAGCCCGGAGTAGAATATCCACCGCGGCCTCGAGGCCCGCGGCATCTTCCCGGTCGAACCGCGCCGGTTGCGCGTTCAGCTCGGCATAGGCGGCTGCCTTCGAAAGACCGGCGGTGGATTTGACGACATGCATGGGATTCAGTTCATGCCAATCTTCCGGCGAGCGGTTGGAACGGGTCAAGCGGGTAGAACAGCAGGACCAGGTCGCAAGTGCTCACTTGAGCCGGCGGCCGAAGATGGCCAGCGCCACGCCGCCAAGCACAAGCAGCGACGCCAGCACCAGCCGGGTGGAAATGGTTTCGACCAGAAACGCCACCCCGCCCAATGCAGCCAGCACCGGCACCGTCAGTTGCAGCGTGGCGGCGCGCGTGGCCGTCAGCCGCGGTAGCGCCGCATACCACACAGCGTAGCCGACGCCCGAAGCCAGCGCGCCCGACAGCACCGCCCACAAAATCCCGGCCGGCGAAACATGTGACCCGCCCGAACCCGCGACGAAAAGCAACAAGCCCAGCGGCACGGTCCAGAGAAAGTTCGCCGCGGTCGTTTGCAACGGATCGCCGAGCTTCCGGCCGCGGAGCGAATACACGCCCCACGCCACGCCAGCGAGGGTCATCAAGCCCGCGCCGAGCAACGACGGCGCAGCAAGACCCGGTGACACCAGCCAGCCGAGTCCGCCCAGCGCGAGCAACAGGCCGAGCCACTCGGCGGCGACCGGGCGCTCGCCGCGAAACAGGCCGGTGCCGATCATCGTGACCTGCACCGCGCCGAAGAGCAGAAGCGCGCCGGTGCCGGCGGTGAGGTCGCGATAGGCGAAGGAGAACGCTGCCGCATAGATGAAAAGTGCGGCAGCCGAAAGTCCGTCCAACCGGAGTACCGCGCGGCCGGCCTTGCCCTGCGCCACGCAGATGAGCAGTAGCGTCATTGCGCCCGCGACGAGACGCAGCAGCGTGAAGCTGGCGGCGTCAATCGCGGCGCGACCGAGAGCCAACCGGCAGAACACGGAGTTGGCGGCGAAGGCCAGCATGGCCGCCGCCGGGCCGAGCACTGCAGCGGGCGCGAAGGACGTGGATTGTTTCGGATTGATGTCCGCACGCTGCCCGTCGCCACGCTCCGAGACAAGTCCGCGCCACCCAAGCCGGTTTGTAACCTAATACGTTACAAATTGCCGGTGCGCGGCCGGCGCTGGTCCATCTGCCGCAGCAGTTCCGGGAACGCGTCGCGCACGGGTGAGGCTGCGAGAAATTCATCCGCCCTCGCCTTCGCGCCGCGCGCGCGCAAGCCGGCGTAAACGTGCAGCTCAAACTGCAGGCGAAGCTGCGCCTCCTCCTTCGACAGGCCGAGGGCGGCGAGCAGGAACAGGAGGGACTCGATGGTGGAATATTTCCCCTCGTGCTGCTGCTCGCGCAGTTGATAGCGGCTCGGGCCGGACTCCGGCAGCCGGATCAGCCGGCCCCAGGGTGCAACCGTCAGCGACATCCGCGCCGCCTCGCGCCAGCTGCCATCGAGCAGCAGAACTTGCAGGCCGGACGGCGGTGTGCCGGCGGGAAGCAGTTCACCACGCGGATGCAAAATCCAGAGCGTGCGGCCCGACAACGCGATCGACTCCCGCGTGGGCGGCGTCTCGCGCCGGAAAATGTGGTGCCGCGACGCGGGAATCACGCGGTTGATCAGCCGGCCGGTGCTGGTCGGCCGGTTGAATTCGCGGTGATGGATGAGAACATCCACCTGCAGCGGACACGCGACGGCCTGCCAGCCGGCGCAGATGCACCAGCGGGGTGGGAACTGGCACCGGGCGCAGCGCGGGGTGCTTGCCAGGACAACGCTTCTCGCCATGCTACGCATCAGACCGGGCAACTCCGCCCCAGTCAATCCTCCCCGGCCGCGGGCCGCCAGACGCGGCGGCCCGGGTGACATGTAATTTAGTGCTTGCTTAATTAAGTTTGTGCTTAATTATAGCCGGCATGCAAAGCCTCATCGCCATCGCCGACCCGACCCGCCGCCGCATTGTCGAGCTCCTGGCCAGGGGCGAGCACACCGCGGGTGAACTGGTGGATAAATTCGACCTGAGCGCGCCCGCGATCTCCCAGCACCTGAACGTGCTGCGCGAGGCCGGGCTCGTCACCACCCGCGTGGAGGGTCAGTCGCGCATCCAGACCCTCAACCCCGCCGGGCTCGACGACATCGGGGCCTGGCTCGAGCGCACCCGCAATTTCTGGAGCCAGCGGCTTGACGCCCTCGAGCGCGAGCTGAAGGCCGATGACGAACGTAACAAACGCAAAAAAAAATCATGAAGATCAACGACCAGCCCGCCCAGTTCCCCGCCCCCGGCGAAATCCGCATCATGCGCACGCTGCCCGGCCCCATCGAACGCATCTGGACCTACCTGACCGATCCCGAGAAGCGCAGCCGCTGGTTTGCCGGCGGCCCGATGGAGCTGAAGGCCGGCGGGAAGGTGGAGCTTTTCTTCCAGCACAAGATCATCGCGCCGGGCGAAACGCCACCCGAGAAATACGCCGCGGTGCACAATGAAGGCTTCAAGATGCCCGGCACGATCCTCCGTTGCGAGCCGCCGCGCGTGCTCAGCTACACCTTCGACGACAACTCCGACGTCACCTTTGAACTCATCCCCCAGGACGCAAAGGTCCTGCTGATCCTCACCCATCGCAGCCGCGGCGAAGACCTCCCGTTCCTCAGCGGCTATGCGAGCGGCTGGCATTCGCATCTCGCGCTCCTCATCGCCCAGCTCGAGGGCGCCACGCCCCCGCCCTTCTGGGCCACCCACGGGCGGCTCAAGGCCGAATACGAAAAGCTCCTCCCTTCATGAGCGAGCCTGTCAAAGCCGTGGTCATCCACCGCTTCGCCGTCCCGGCGGAGCGCGTCTACGACGCGTGGCTCGATCCGGAGTGGATCGGCCGCTGGATGTTCGGCCCCAGCGTGCGCGATGAGCGCATCGTGCGGCTGGGCGTCGAGCCGCGCACGGGAGGGAAATTTTCGTTCGTGGTCGACCGCCAGGGCGTGGAGATCAACCACGTCGGCGAATACCTCGAGCTCGACCGGCCCGGCCTGCTCGTCTTCACATGGGCCACACGCGACTCCCTGCCCGGCACCAGCCGCGTCATCGCGGAAATCCTCCCGCGCGACGACGGCTGCGAGCTCACCCTCACCCACGTGATGGGCGCCGATCGGGCCGCCTTCGTGGACAAGGCCGCCGGATCCTGGCGCCAAATGTTCGGGGCGCTGGCCGGCGCGCTCGCCGAAACCAATCCCTTAATCCTCAACCCGTCATGAAAACCACATCATCCAATAAACCGAAAGTAACCACTCCCGAACAATGGCTCGCCTCCCGCCTGGAACTCCTGCGCGAGGAAAAGGAATTCACCCGCTTGCGCGACCGCATCGCCCAGCGCCGCCGCGAGCTGCCGTGGGTGAAGATTGAGAAACCGTATCGCTTCGATTCGCCGCGCGGCAAAGTCACCCTGGCCGACCTGTTCGAGGGCCGCAGCCAGCTGATCGTCCAGCACTTCATGTTCGGACCCGGCTGGGAGGAAGGCTGCAAGAGCTGCTCCTTCATGATGGATCATTTCAACCCGGCCGTGCCACACCTGAAGGCCCGCGATGTTTCCTTCGCCGCCATTTCCCACGCGCCACTCGCGGAAATCCTGCCGTTCAAGGCGCGGATGGGCTGGACGGTCAACTGGGTGTCGGCGCACGACACCGACTTCAACCGCGATTTCCACGTGTCCTTCACGGAAAAGGAAATGGCTGCCGGGCTGGTCGACTACAACTACACGAAGATGCAATTCCCGCACAAGGAGGCGCCGGGCATCAGCGTCTTTGCGCGTGATGCCGCTGGCACCGTGCACCATACTTACTCCACCTATGGCCGTGGAGTGGATGTGGTCATGGGCACTTACAACCTGCTCGACCTCGTGCCCAAGGGGCGCGACGAGGACGGCCTGGAATATGGCATGGAATGGGTCCGCTATCACGACCGCTACGACCATGCGACCGCGGCTCGCTGAAACTCCGCCCCGCTGGCGCGGCTGGCTGATCCCCGCCGCGCTGCTCGCGCTCGCGCCCAAATGCGTCCTGTGCGCGCTGGCCTACGCCGGCCTCGGAGTCGCGCTCGGTCTCGGCGGCCCGGAAATCTGTGGCGCATCGGGCGGTGCCGCCGGACATTGGACAGCGTGGCTTCTCGCGCCCGGCCTCGCGGTTGGAGCCGCCGGGATTTTTTGCGCGCAGCGACGCCGTCGCGTCTGAACCGCAGCGATTCGGACCGTGCGCAGCGGCTTGATCCGGATGCGGCCTTGCGGAAATATTCCGGCAACCGCGATATCGTCTTGCCGTCGGGCGGCGGAACGATTGCCTGTCGCGAAACCAGCCGCCGCACACCGTGCTGTTCAATTCCCTCACCTTTGTTGTTTTCTTTGTCGTCGTCGTTGGCGCCTACTGGGCGCTGAAGTCGTGGGAGGCGCGGAAGAGCCTGCTGCTGGTGGCCAGCTACATTTTCTACGGCGCGTGGAACCCGCCGTTCGCGCTGCTGCTCTTCGCGACGACCGCGCTGGATTTCTACCTCGGTTCCCGCATCGCCGGAGCGACGCAGCCCCGGGCCCGGAAGGCCTGGGTGACCGCCAGCGTGATCTCGAACCTGAGCATGCTCGGCTTCTTCAAATACGGAAACTTCCTGCTCCAGAATTTCCAATGGCTGCTGGCGCGCGCGGGCATCGCCTACTCGCCGCCGCACCTCGACGTCTTCCTGCCGATCGGCATTTCGTTCTACACCTTCCACTCGCTGTCCTACACGCTGGATGTCTACCGCGGCGTGTGCACGCCGACGAAATCACTGCGCGACTTCACGCTGGCCGTCTCGTTTTTCCCGCAGCTGGTCGCCGGCCCGATCGTGCGCGCGGCGGATTTCCTGCCGCAGCTGGTCACGGCGCCGGCGTTGCGCGCGGGCCAGTTCGGGTGGGGCCTGCTGCTCATGACCCTCGGCATGTTCGAGAAGATCGTGCTGGCCGACACGCTGCTCGCCAGCTCGGCGGACTCGGTCTTTGGCTACCCCGGCCCGTTGCAGGCGCTCGACGCGTGGACGGGAGTGCTGGCGTTCGCCGGCCAGATCTTCTTCGACTTCGCCGGCTACTCCACCTGCGCCATCGGCGCGGCGCTCTGCCTCGGCTTCCACCTGAAGGACAACTTCCGCTTCCCCTACGCCGCAGTGGGGTTTTCGGATTTCTGGCGGCGCTGGCACATCTCGCTTTCCACTTTCCTGCGCGACTTCCTCTACATTCCGCTCGGCGGCAACCGCTCCGGCCCGGCGCACGCCGGGGTCAACCTGATGATCACGATGTTTATCGGCGGACTCTGGCACGGCGCGCAGTGGACCTTCGTGGTCTGGGGCCTGATCCATGGCGTCTTTCTCGCGATCCAGCGGATCCTCACGGCCGCCGGCGGCGAGGCGGCATGGACGCGGAGCCTCGCCGGGAAACTGCTCCTCGGTTTCGGCACCTATGTCGTGGTCTGCTTTGCGTGGGTGTTTTTCCGCGCCACGAATTTCACCACCGCGGCCCACCTCGTCGGGGCGATGACCGGCGCGGGGCCGAAGGGTGACGCCCTCCTCACCACCCGCCAAATTCTGCAGGTCGGCCTCGTGACCGCCGGCCTGCTGCTCGCCCATTGGAACCTGCGCGACACCAGCGTCGAGGCGGTCGTCGGGCGGATGCCCCGCTGGCTGGTGGTCACGCTCTGGACGCTGATGCTCTGCGCCATCATTCTCACCCAAGGAAACGGCAATGCCTTCATCTATTTCCAGTTTTGAACGGGCCATCCCCGGCCTGCCTTGGCGCCGCCTCACGGTGATCGTGGCGTTGCTGGCGCTCGGCGCGTCGGTCGCGTGGGAAATCCGCGCCCGGGCCTCGGGCTATGCGCCAACATTGAACGACACGTCCGACCTGTGGGCCGACTGGCGTGAGAAGGTGCAGCCAGACTCCACGGTTATCATCGGGGACTCACGCGCGCTGTTCGACACGGATCTCGACACCCTTGAGCAAGGCTTGGGTCAGCGCCCCGTGCAGCTCTCCCTCGTCGGCAGCTGTGCCTACGTGGTCCTGGAAAACCTGGCCAACGACGAAAGCTTCCACGGCACGGTCATCAGCAGCCTCATTCCGCTGATGTGGCTGGCCCCGCCCCCGTCGCCGCCCTATCAAAACTCCCTCAAGGCGTTAAAGCGCTACCAAAGCCGGACGGTGGCCCAGCGAGCCAGCCACCACCTCGGCATGTTCCTCGAAGAGCATATCGCCTTTCTCAAGCAGGAGGATCTCACCCTGGAGGAGCTGCTCAAACAAGTGGAAATTCCCGAGCGCGCCGGTTTCCATACGCCGCCGCACCTGCCGCCCTATTTCCAGACGACTGAGCGGGATCGCCGCACGCGCATGGCCGAAGCCGCGGCGAAGCCCGGCTTGCTCCAGGAACGGGTAAAGAACACCTGGCTGCCACTCTTCACCCCGCCCCCGCCGCCGAGCTACGTGCCGCGGGACGTCTTCCTCAAGGGCGTGGGCGAGGCGGTCGAAGCGCGCTTCAAGGACACCGCCGCCGCCGTGAAAAAGCTTCGCGCCCGCGGCGGCAAGGTCGTGTTCGTCCGGTTCCCCGTGGTCGGAGAACTCAAGAAACTCGAGGACGCCGCCACGCCGCGCGCCGGCCCCTGGACGCGGATACTCAAGGATACCGGCGCGCCGGGCATTTATTTTGAAGACTACCAGGAACTCGCGGGTTTCAACTGCCCCGAGTGGTCGCACCTGTCGGGGCCGGACTCCGTGGAATTCACCAAGCGGCTCGTGCCGCACCTGCAACGGGCGCTGGGCCGGTAGGCCGGGCGGAGTCCTAATTCCACCCGGGAGACCCCGCAGCAGTTGCGGGGATTGTTTTGGATTCAGATATTTTTCGCAGAACCTATGTTGATCCCGGGCGTCATATTTACCGTCACCCAAACCGACGATGAATTCGCCCGCCTCAGCCTCCCCCTTGCCTTCGGCCGGCCGGTCACTGCGCATCCTTTACGCGGAAGATATGCCGCAATTGCGCGAGCTCATGAGCGTGGCCCTGGCGGGCGAGGGCCATCACATCGAGACGGTGAGTGATGGCGCGGAGGCACTCGAACGTCTGACCAAGTCGCACCCGGCGTTCGACCTCCTGATCACCGACCACCACATGCCGGTGATGAACGGGCTTGAGCTGGTGCGGCAGCTCCGCCTGCTGCCCTTCCCGGGCAAGATCATCGTTTTCAGCTCCGAACTCAGCCAAGCCGTGCATGACAAATACCGCCAGCTCGTGGTGGACCTCATCCTGCCCAAGCTGATTTTTCCCCTCACGCTCCGCCGGATGCTGGAACAACTGTTCGCCACCGGTGGCCCGGAGGCCGGGCGGCAGCGCCGCGACTCGCGGTCACCGCACGCCTGCGATTGACGGTGCCGAAACCGCCGGCCGCCCAAGCAGCCCACGCACGGTCCTACTTCTTGCGCAGCAGCGCCGCGGACTGGCGCAGGCCGGCGTTGACGTGCCCGCCGTCGCTGCCGAGCGCGATGACTGAGATGCCGAATTCATCGCAGATCGGCATCAGTGCCGGATTGAGCAGCAGGATGCCAGTGGCCTTGCCGGCCTTGCGCGCCGCCGTCGTCACTTGCTTCACCGCGTCGCGATAGGCGGGATGGTCAAACTGTTCCTGGATGCCGAGGCTGGTGGTCAGGTCCATCGGGCCGATGAAGAGCACGTCGACCCCGTCCACCGCGGCAATCGCGGCGGCGTTCTTCAGGCCCTCCGCTGTTTCGATCTGCACCATCAGCACGATCCGTTCGTGCGCGTGGGCGTAGTAGTCGGCGAAGGTCGCGCCGAAATCGCAGGCGCGGTTGAACTTGGCCACCCCGCGGATGCCCCGCGGCGGGTAGCGCAGGCTGCTGACCGCAGCCGACGCCTCGGCGGCGGTGTTGACCCACGGCACCATCACGCCGCCGGCACCGAGATCCAGCACGCGCTTGAAGCGCGGCGGCTCGTTGGCAGCGATGCGCACGATCGGCACGGCGGGCGTCGCGGCGGCGGCCTGCAACTGGTGGAGCATGGTCTCCTCGCCGCCCGGGCCGTGCTCGTGGTCGAGCAGCAGCCAGTCGTAACCGGCGCCACCGGCCATCTCGACGGTCACCGGCGAACCGAGGTTGAGGAAGGTGCCGCCGAGCCGTTCGCCGGCCAGCACGCGGGTGCGAAAATCCTTGGACAGGTTCATGGGGTGGAAGCAAAGCCGGCGGGACGGCCGGGCCCAAGAAAAATCCCGCTCCACCCGGAGCGGGATTTTTCAGTCAGAGTTTGCAACGCGCTTGCTTCGCCCGGGTGGCGACCCAGTCGGTCTTTTGCCTGGCGCCATCGCGGTTCGGGCGCTCGCTGGCGCCCTTGATGGTGTCACCTTCCAGCTTGCCCGTGCACGCAGAACGCCGCGATCAATTCAAGATATGATTTCATTGGGTGCCTCTCGGAGGTGCGAGGCTATGACGCATCGAAGCACTAAAAGTTTCGCAATTCAGCCCGGACTGGCCGGAATGCGCATAGCGTTGGACACGGGCAGCCCGTCAGCCAATCTCCCCTTATGAAGTTCACTCTCCTGCTCTGTCTGGCCACCGTGGTGACCGCCGGCGCAACCCCTTACCAATTCATGCAGCCCGGCAGCGAGATCGACCGGCGCGCCGCGGCCCTCGTGCGGGAGATGACGCTGGACGAAAAAATCGGCCAGATGACCCAGGTCGATTCCAAAGCCCTGCTGAGCTATGACGACATAACCAAGTATGCGCTCGGCTCGGTGCTGAGCGGGGGCAGTTCCGATCCAAAATCCGGCAGCACGGCGCGCGACTGGGCGGATTTTTATGACGCGCACCAGCGCCCCGCGCTGCAAACCCGCCTCAAGATTCCGATGCTCTACGGCATCGACGCCGTGCACGGCCACAACAATGTGCAGGGCGCCACCATCTTTCCGCACAACATCGGCCTCGGCGCCACGCGCGACTCCGCCCTGCTCGAGGAGATGGGCCGCGCCGTCGGCCAGGAAATCGCCGCCACGGGCATCGACTGGGCTTTCAGCCCCGGGGTGATTGTCGCCCGCGACGAGCGCTGGGGCCGCACCTACGAAAGCTACGCCGAGGAACCGGAACTCGTCGGCGAACTCGGCGCAGCCTTCGTGCGCGGCCTGCAGGGCCCCCAGCTGTCGGGCCCGACTTCAATCCTCGCCTGCGCCAAGCATTTCCTCGGCGACGGCGGCACCACCCGCGGGAAGGACCAGGGCGACACGGTCTGCGACGAGGCGACGCTGCGCCGGATTTTCCTCACCCCCTACCTGCCCGCCATCCGCGCCGGCACCGGCTCCATCATGGTTTCCTACAGCAGCTGGAACGGTGAAAAAATGCACGGCCAGCGCCACCTGCTGACCGACGTGCTCAAGGGCGAGCTCGGCTTCCGCGGCTTTCTCGTCTCGGACTGGGCCGCGATCGACCAGCTGCCGGGCGATTTTCGCAGCGACATCGAGACTTCCATCAACGCCGGGCTCGACATGATCATGATCCCCCACGGGGCGGACGGCAAACCGAACACCTACATTGAGTTTATCACCGACCTGAAGGAACTGGTGCAGGCCGGCAAAGTGCCAATGACGCGCATCGATGATGCCGTGGAGCGCATCCTGCGGGTGAAGCTCGAGCTGGGACTGTTCGAGCATCCCTACACCGACCGCAGCCTGCTCAACCAGGTCGGCAGTGCAGAGCACCGCGCCGTGGCCCGACGCGCCGTGCGCGGATCGCTGGTCCTCCTGAAAAATAACAACCACGCGCTGCCGCTCGCGCAATCCGCCCATCGCCTCGTCCTCGCTGGCCCCGGGGCGGACGACATCGGCCGGCAGTGCGGCGGCTGGACCATCTCCTGGCAGGGCGAGCCCGGCAAAGTGATCGAGGGCGGCACGACAATCCTGTCCGCCATCAAGCAGGGCGTCGCGCCGTCCTGCGAAGTGACATACAGCCCTGACGGCACCGGCACCAAGGGCGCGGACGCGGTGGTCGTCGTGCTCGCCGAGGATCCCTACGCCGAGGGCAGGGGTGACCGGCAGGACTTGAACCTCAAGCCGGGGGAACTCGCCATTCTCCGCAACGCGAAGGCCGGCGGCGCCCCGGTGGTGCTGGTGCTGTTGTCCGGCCGGCCGCTGATTCTCGGCGAAGCGCTGGAACTCGCCGACGCCGTCGTCGCCGCGTGGCTGCCCGGCACCGAGGGCACGGGCGTGGCCGACGTGCTGCTCGGCGATTACGCGCCGACCGGAAAATTGTCCTTCTCGTGGCCGCGCTCGATGGACCAGATCCCGATCAATATCGGCGACGAGCATTACGATCCGCTTTTCAAATTCGGCCACGGCCTGACATTTGACGGGCAGAAAAAATAATCCGGCTTCGGCCTTGCCGACGCCGGCGGGCAACGGACCGGCTGGCT
>DATFUQ010000191.1:0-14896 GCA_035260745.1 Lacunisphaera sp.
CGCGCCGCTCAGGAGCCCGGCGACCAGCAGGGCGGCGAGGCACCGGCTGAGCATTCCTGCCAGCGCCCAGATCCTGTCATTCTGAGCGTAGCGAAGAATCCATGCGTTCGCAGGTGATATCATAGTCGATGCCGTGGATTCTTCACTTCGTTCAGAATGACAAACCATTTTAGATAGCCCTCAATTGTCCGGGTTGAGAAAATCCGTGAGTTTGGACGTGGCAAGCCTGCTGAAGAAGGCGGACGGATCGGGTTTCGCCAGCGAGCCGCCGATCGTGATCGGCGCCGCGGTTTTCGCGTAACCGAGCTCGTCCCGCGCGCCGTCGAGCAGCTTGAGTTTGCCGAGCAGCTGCTCGATTTTCCCGCGACCGGCGAACGAAAGGGAGGCATTGAGCGGTTGCTCGAGCAACGGCTTGTCCGCCACGTAGGTCACCGCGCCCTTGCCCAACAAACGGATGTCGGGCGCAACCAGGCTGATGTCCTCCAGCGTCATGTTGAGCGACTCGTCCCGCACCAGCCGGACGTTCAGCTGGTCGTAGTTCAATTCGGCCACGCTCTGCGCCAGCTGGTCCACAAAATAGGCCTGCCCCGCCACCTTCTCCGCCGCCTTGGTCACTTTATCCGAGCCGAAGATGGAGCCGAGCACCGCGGCGCTGAGCTCGACGGCCTTGGAGGTCATGGACACCTTGTTGCTCGAGCGCTGCAGCCCGCGGAAAATTCCCTGCCGGCCGGCCAGCTCAAACCGGCCGCGCGTGCGCTCCAGGGTCCGGTCCATGGTCTCGCCGTTGCCGGTAAAGCGGCCGGTCACGTTGAACACTCCCTCGACCGTCGCGGGCTTGCCGGGCTCAAGCGCCTTGAAGAGCGGGCCTGCGTTAAATTCGGTCAGCGAAAAATTTCCGTCCAGCTGGTAGGGCTGCGGGCCGCCGGCGAACTTCATCTCGCCCGACGCGGCAAACCGGCCCTTTTCCCCAAAGGCCGCCTCCAGTTTCGGCAGCGAGACCCGCGCCCGCTCGATCGCCACCGAGCCGTTAAGCCCGGTCATGGCCCACTCGGTGCCACGGGTGACCGACCTGACGTCCAGCAGCAGCGAGCCGTTGAAGCGCGACCAGGCCGGCACGGTGTCGGCGGTGATTTTTGCGACCGCGGCCGCCGGTTGCGGCGTGGCTTCAACCGGGGCGACTGAGGCCAGAAAAACGCCCAGCACGGAAAGGGCATCGGCCAGCTCCACGTGCTCCCCGGTCAATTTCCCGTCGAGCCCAAACACGCCCGCCGCCGGGGTCAGCTCCAGCAAGAAATTCAAATCCGAGCGCTGGCCGGCGCGGTCGAGCAGCAGCGGCGCCTGCACCGACAGCCGACCATCGCCCTGCGCGACGGCGCGAAAACTCAGGTTGGCCACCGGCAGCGTCTGGCCGCCCTCGCTGGCGACCAGGCCGTTCACCGTCAGGCGGGCCTCCAACTGGCTGGCCGCCGCGCCGAGGGCAGCGCGAATCTCGCCGCTCGCGCGTCCGGCCGAGACCCGCTGCGCGCCGGCGAACAGCGGCTGGGTGGCGAGCGCGGGAATCTCCAGGTTGAAAGTCAGCGCCCCGCTCAAGCCGGTCTCCGCCGACCGCGTCGCCTCGCCCTTGAAGCTGAGTAAAGTCGCGCCCGTCGCCGTCCGGACGGTCACGTCTCCCGTCTGGACCTTCGCCGCGGCCCGGCCCATCACCTCGATCACCGGCAACGCCTCGACGCCCAGGCCGGTCAATGCCGGTTGCCCGTTCTGCGTGAGAGAGAGATTGGCCAGTCTTAACGGGGACACGGCGCGCAGGCTCAGTTGCTCGCCGTTCGCCGCGAGCACGAACTCGCCCTGGGCCACCACCCCGCCCAGTTTGGCGTCGGGTTGGTTCAGCGGCAGACACTCGAGCGGAAGGCGACCCAGCACCAGTCGCGCCAGATCAGCCGGGCCGCTCGCGCCGGTCGTGGCCCGGCGCGCGGCCAGATCAAGACTGAACGGGCGCAGCGCCACGGCCGAGAACAGGGCCGCGCCACTGTCATCGGACACATTCGCGTTCAGGCGGCGCAGTTCGATGGTGCTGCCGGCTTTGGTGAAGTCGGCTTCACCGTTGGATTTGACGCGGCCCAATGGCAGCCATGGCGCAAGCAATTTCGGCAAGTCGGCGGTGTAACTGGCCGAGACGGTGATGGGCGGATCGGGCAAAGCCGGCACCGTCACGCCGGCCTGGGCGGTGAACGAATCGCCCGCGGGCGTCTTGAGGGTCAGGTCGGTGATGTTCGCCTGCAGTTCCTTCGTGGTCAGCACCGCGCCGAGGTTCACCGTCACGTCGGCCTTGGCCAGCAGCAGCACGCCTTCTTGCACGATGCTCAGCTGGGCAATATGCAGCGGCAGCACGGCGCGGAGCAGCAGGCGGCCGGCTTCACCCGTGACCGTGAATTGTCCGGTGATCATCCCGCCCGAGACATCGGCCGCATGCACGAAGGGCCGGATCCACGCGAGCGGGACGCCGGAAAGTTGCAGGTTCACAGCCTCGCCCGGCACCGGGCCTCCGACTTGCAGCCGGCGTTCCTTCAGATTGAATTCCACTGCGCCGGTCGCCGACAGCTCGAGCACCGGTTGCCCGCCGTCGATCCGGATGGTGAGCTGGTGCAAACGGCCGATGCCTTCCGTCTCAGCGAGATCAAATTGCGCCGCCAGCTTCACCGGTCCGATAGCCCGGTAGGCCGGCTCGATGGCCTCCAGCCGGCTGACATCCGCCGCCAAGCTGCCCTGCAAAGTGGCACCGTAGTTCGCAGGGTTGAAAGTGAAGCGTCCCCCGCCGCGAACATCGAAGTCGGGCAGCGAGCCGCCGAGGAAAAACGGTTCCAGCTGCGCCGTGCGGGCCTTCAGCGTCCACTCGCCGGCAAATTCCTTCTGGCTGCCGGGCAACTTCCCCTGCACCGCCAGCATGTTCTCCGGCACACCGCGCAGGAGCGTGTCGACGCTCACCGCGTAATTTTCCCCGGCCGCGTCCTGCTTCAACTCCGCCATGATTTTCAACTGGCTTTGTTCCGGGAAACTCCGCCCTTCCGCGTCCACCACCACACTCAGGCCGACGCCGCTGAAGGTCCGTTGCGCCGTCTGGGTCGCCCGCAGGTTGAGTTGGGCATGAAGCGTGGTGACCCGGGCCTCGGGCACGGGATTGGTCACGGTGGCGGAGAAAAGCAGCGCGCCCTCCTGCCCCGGGGCGAACTTGCCCCCGGTGATTTTATATTCCGCCCCAACCGGCGGCTTGCCCGGTGCGCTGGGCAGCAGCGCACGGCCCTCGATCCGGGCGTCGTCCAGCACCAGTGCAAACGGCAGATGGAGCCGCGCCATCAGGCCCGGGGCCACGGCGGCCGCACCGGGTGCGCCGGCCGCCGCCGTTTGCGCCTGCGCCGGGGAAAGCCGGCTGGCATCCACCAGCAGCCCGCGGGCGACGAGATGGTGAATGGCCAGCCGGCGGCTGAAGAGCAACTGCCACGGCGAATAGTCCGACTCCAGGCTTTCGAGCTGCACGCGCAAACCGCCTTTCTCCAGTTGCACGCCGCGCAAGCTGACACTCGAAAAACCGGCCGAGACCGACGCGAGGTCGAGCTTGAGGCC
Organism: Lacunisphaera sp.; assembly: GCA_035260745.1. Lineage (GTDB taxonomy): Bacteria > Verrucomicrobiota > Verrucomicrobiia > Opitutales > Opitutaceae > Lacunisphaera. Next base: position 3,619 of record DATFUQ010000191.1, read on the forward strand.
TGGCATCGAGCCGGCGGCCCGGCGCACCGCCCAGCGCTGGACGGCGGGCGTCAGGACCAGCGCGAGCCCGACGGCGCCCACGACGGCAATGCCCCCGAGGGTGATGAGCAGCAGGCGGGCGGGTTTCATGCGGTGCGGATAGGACACAACAGCCCTGCAAAAGTTGCGCCGGCGGCGCGAATGAAAAAGGCCGCACAGTGGCGGCCTGAAACAATGCAACACATGACGGTGCGCTTACTGGGCGGGATACTTCAGCTCGCCGGTCGGACGCATCTCGTCCGCCAGACCCATGGCCTTGCGGGTGGTGGCGACGGCCACGTTGTAGCTGTAGTAGGCCTGCAGCTGGTTGAGGCGGGCCGTGGTCAGGTCAACCTGCGAGGTGAGCACGTCGAGTTGCGTTGCGGTGCCGGCGTTGTAGCGGGCATTGGCGAGGCGCAGCGCTTCCTCGGCCTGCTCGATAACCTTCTTGGAAGCCGCGGCCAGCTCCGTGGCTTGCTGGAACGTGGAAACGGCGCGGCGAACCTCGACATCAACATTCAACTGGGCTTCGGCGACGCCGAGCTTGGCCTGTTCAAGCAAGGAGCGGGCCTGCGCGACGCGGCCGGCGGTGGCGCGGCCGTCGAAGACATTCCAGGCGGAGGACAGGCCGACGGTCCAGCCGTCACGGTCGCCGGGAAAATTATTGGAGCCCACGCCCTTCTTCCAGTCGTAGGCGCCGAAGAGCGAGACGTTGGGCAGGTAACCGGCGCGACGGACGGTCACGCCCTCCTCGGCGGCAGTCTCGAGCTTGCGCAGCCGCAGCAGGTCGGGGCGCTTTTCATGCGCCGTGGACAGGGCGGAGGGGAGATCGAAACTGGCGGGCGTGAAATCCAGCGTGCCGAGAAACTCGGGGATCTTCGTGAGATTCGCCTCGGTGGCGTTGGTGAAGCCGAGCGCCTGGCGCAGTTCCTCGATGGCGAGGCGATGGTCGTTGCGCGCGGTGATGAGCGGGGTCTTGGCGTTGGCGAGGGCGACCTCGGCGCGCAGCACTTCGAAGTTGGAGACGGTGCCCGCTTCGTAGCGGTTCTTGACGTCCTGCAACTGGCGCTGGAGAAGCTCGACGTTCTGCTCCTGCACCTTGATCCGCTCACGGGCGACCAGGACGGTGTAGAAACGGGTGCGCACCTCGAGCAGGGCGTCGTTGATGACGGCCTGCAGCGTGAGCACGGCGGCATCGAGCGTCAATTGCTGGCCCCGGATGTTGGCGGTCAGCCCGCCGCCGGCGTAGACGGTCTGCCGGGCGGTGATGTTAAACGACCAGTAGCGGTCCTCCCCGGTGGGACCGACCTTGACGGCATCTCGCTGGTAGTTGCCGGAAGCGGAAACATTGGGAATCTGCGGGCCGCGCACCTCGAGCACCACGCCGTCCTGCTGGCGGATGCGCTCCTTGGCCTGGCGGATGGCGAAGTTGTTATCGAGCGCGTAGGCCAGCGCGTAGGGCAGGTTCAGCGCCTCCGGCACGGCGAAATCCGGGTCGGGCTTGCCGTCGTTGAGCTGGGCGGGGACGGGGACGGTCGCGAGCAAGCTCGCGCCCACAAGGAGGAGGCTGGGCAGACGCATAAAGTAGAGCTTCATGGAAAAGAATCCGGCGTTATTTGGCGAGCACAGGTTCAGCCAGGGCGGGCACGGGGGTCGCGGCCGGCTGTTTGACGTGATCGCGGGAGTGGTCCTTGGCGATCAGGATGTAAACCGAAGGCAGCACCAGCAGCGTGAAGATCGTGCCGATGGTCATGCCGCCCACAAGCACCAGGCCGATGGAATTGCGGGCCGCGGCGCCCGCGCCGGTGACCAGCGTGAGCGGAAAGTGACCGGCTACGGTGGCCACGGATGTCATCAGCACGGGGCGCAGGCGCGTCAACGCGGCTTCGTGCACCGCCTCGAGCTTCGAGCGGCCCTCCTCCTGGAGCTTGTTGGCAAATTCAACCACGAGGATGCCGTTCTTGGCGATCAGGCCGACGAGCGTGACCAAGCCGACCTGCGCATAAATGTTGAGCGTGGTCGTCCAGCCGGTGGTCCAGTAAGGGATGTTGGGATTCGGCATCTTCAGGTAGGTGAAGACAAGGGCGCCAAACATGGCGAGAGGGACGGAGCCGAGCAGAATGACGAGCGGATCGCGGAACGAATTGAACTGCACGGCCAGGGCGAGGAAGATGAGCACGATGGCGAGCACGAACGCGGGCAGAAACTTGTTGCCCTCCTGGCGCAGCTGCCGCGACTCACCGGTGTAGTCGATGCTGTAGCCGGGCGGCAGGACCTCCTTCGCCGCCGCCTCCAGGACCTTGAGCGCCTGGTCGAGCGTGCGGTTGGTCATGCCGGAAAGCTTCACCGCATTGAGCTGCTGGAAGCGGTTGAGCGAACGCGGCACGGTCTTGTTCTCGATGTGGGCCACCGTGCTCAGCGGGACGAGCTGCCCGCCCGGGCCGCTGATATAGATGTCCCCCAGCTGGTCGGCGTTGAGCCGCTCGGCGCGGGCGATCTGCGGGATGACCTTGTAGCTGCGGCCGGCAATATTGAAGCGGTTGACGTAATTTCCGCCGAGCGCGGAGGCGAGATCCGCGCCGACCTGCCCGAGGTTGAGCCCCAGCGTCGCGACTTTTTCCTTGTCGATGACGACCTCGGCCTGGGGCTGGTCGTATTTGAGATCGATCAGCGGCGGGAAGAAGAACATTCCACTCGCCGCGGCCTTCATCGAAATCTTCTGGGCGAACTCGAGCAGCCGCTCGGAATCGGCGGTGGAGGCAATGACAAACTCGATGGGGAAATTGCTGCCACCCGGCAGCGCCGGGGGCGTGGTCGCGAAAATCTGCAGACCGGGAATGCCGGCGAGTTTCCCCTGCACCTCCGGAAGAATCTGGAAGACAGTGCGCTGTCGCGGGGCGTGCCACGGCTTCACCACCACGCCGCTAAAACCGTTGACCCCCTGCGCCGCTGCGAAGGGATTGGACGGCGGGAACATGAGCTGGAACGTGAGATCCGCCTCGGGCACATTCTGGAACACCACTTCCGCCGCGCGGGCATATTTTAGGTTCTGGTCCGCGGTGGAGTTAGCCCCGGCGTTGATGATGCCGAAAATGACACCCTGGTCCTCGCTCGGCGCCAGTTCCTTGGGCGACATCATATACATCGGGATCGCCAGCAAACCGACGACCGCCCAGATCGCGTAGATGAAGGGCCGCGAGCGCAGCGTCGCCGCGAGCACGCGGCCATAGGCGAGGCGCAGGCGGTCGAAGTGATGGTTCACCCAACCGGTGAAACCGCGCTCCTCCTCGGCCGCACTGCGCAGCATGTAGGCTGACATCATCGGCGAAAGCGTGAGGGCGACGATGCCGGAGATGGTCACGGCTCCCGCGAGCGTGAGCGCAAACTCACGGAAAAGCGCACCGGTGAGACCGCCCTGCAGACCGATGGGCGTGTAGACCGCCGCCAGGGTGACCGTCATCGCGATGACCGGCCCGGCCAGCTCGCGGGCGCCGATCAGCGCCGCGTCGAAGGGGGTCCGGCCCTCGCGCAGGTGGCGTTCGACGTTTTCGACGACGACGATAGCGTCGTCGACCACGAGACCGACCGAAAGCACGATCGCGAGCAACGTGAGCAGGTTCAGGGTAAACCCGAAGGCCTGCATCAGGAAGATGCCCCCGATCAGCGAGACGGGGATGGCCAGGATGGGCACGAGGGCGGAGCGGACCGAGCCGAGGAAGAGGAAGATGACCACGACGACGATGAGCAGGGTGTCAACCAGGGTGTGCGTGACATCCCTGATCGCGTTGCTGATGTATTCCGAGGCGTCGTAGCCGACGCGCGTCTCGAGTCCGGTGGGCAGATCCTTTTTGATCAAATCGAGCTCGGCGCGGGCGCGCTGGACGACATCCACCGTGTTCGCATTCGGCAGCGGGAAAATGCCCATGAAGACCGCGGTCTGGCCGGAATAGCGCACCTGCGTGTCATAGTCCTCCGCGCCCAGCACGACACTGGCGATATCCTCAAGGCGAATGGTCGTGTCGTTCTGCTGGCGGACAACCAGCCGCTTGAATTCCTCGACCGAGTGCAGGTCGGTGTTGGCCGTCAGGTTGACCTGGACCAGCGATCCCTTGGTGCTGCCGACGGCGGCGAGATAGTTGTTGGCCGCCAGTGCCTGGCGGACCTGCGAGGGGCTGACATTCAGCGCCGCCATTTTCTCCGGCTGCAGCCAGATGCGCATGGCGAACGTGCGCGCGCCGAGAATATCGGCGCGCTGCACGCCCTGCAGGGAGGATAGACGCGGCTGCACGACCCGCGTGAGGTAATCAGTGATCTCGGCCTGCGAGAGAATAGTGGAGGAAAAGCTCAGGTAGGCGGCCGCGAATTGCGAATCGGCGGATTGCACGCTGATGGAGGGCACCTCGGCCTCGGGCGGCAGCTCGTTGCGGACCTGGTTGACCTTGGCGGTGATGTCGGCGAGCGCCTTGGTCTGGTCGTAGTTCAGCTTGAGCCGGGCGCTGATCATCGAGAAACCCAGCAGGCTCTTGGACTCGACGTAGTCGATGCCATCGGCCGAGGCGATGGCCCGCTCGAGCGGGGTGGTGACAAAGCCGCGGACCAGCTCCGCACTGGCACCCACGTAAATGGTCGTGACGCTGACCGAGGCGTTCTCGCTGCGGGGATACTGGCGGACGTTGAGCGACCGCCAAGCCTGGACGCCCGCGATGATGATGACGGCGTTGACCACGATGGCCAGGACAGGGCGGCGGATGAAGAGGTCGGTGAAGGAGGTTTTCATGACGGGGAAGGCACGGTCTGGGACGGGGCGCTCAGGTATTTTCCGGTTTGGGTGAAAGCTGCGCGTCGGGGGCGAGCTTGTTGTCGATCATCACGGCCATGCCCGCGCGCAGCTTGAAAACACCACTGGTGACGATCGCCTCGTTCGCCTTCAGGCCGGATACGACCGTGACAAAATCACCCCGGGCCTCGCCGAGGCGGATGAACTGCTGGCGCAGGATTTTTTCCATCTGCCCGGTGTGCTCGTTTTTCTTCTCGTCGATCACGAACACCGAATCGCCATAAGGAGCGTAAAGCACCGCGGTCGCCGGGATGACCAGCACGTTCTGGTGCGCGGGCAGGACGATCTCGGCATTGGCAAACATGCCCGGATGGAGTTTTTCGGCCGGATTGGGCAAGGTCGCCTGGATCCGCACCGAGCGGGTGGCCGGGTCCACGTCAGGATTGATCGCGCTGATTTTGCCCTCATAGGACCCGCTGGAGGCGGCATCGGTCGTGATCCGCACCAGGGAGCCGAGGGTGATATTGGCCAGCTGTTGCTGTGGCAGTGAGAAATTCAGGAAGATGGGATCCAAGGTCTGGAGCGAGACGATGGCGTCGCCCTCCTTGAGAATCTGGCCAAGATTGATCAGCCTGATCCCGAGGCGGCCGGCAAACGGCGCCTTGATGGACTTCTTGGCGATGACAGCGCGGATGCTGTCGGCTTGGGCGGTCGCCTGCTTGTATTGGGCGTCGACGAGATCGTGATCGGACTTCGAGATGGTATTGCTGGTCAGCAGGTCCGTGGACCGCTCGAGGTTGACCTTGGCCAGGGCGGCGCTGGCCTCTGCGGCACGGAGTTGGGCTTCCTCGGTCGAAGTGTCCAGTTGCACGAGCAAGTCGCCCGCCGCCACGACTGCACCGGGCTCGAAAGCGATGTGCACGACCTTGCCCGCAAGCTCGGCGCTTACGGTGACGCCTTGCACGGTCACCAGCGATCCGGTGGAGCGCAAGGTCGTCTCCCACTCCTCGGCCTTGACCGGAGCGGAGGTGACAACCTCCGGCGGGAAGGCCATGTTCGCGCCAGAGGCCGCCATCACGGAGAACTGACCGAAGCCGGGGGCAAATTTGACCGCGGCGAGAATGCCGACCAGGACACAGAGGCCGACGATGGTGAGGATAAGTTTCTTAAGCATGGGAGCGTGGAGTTTAGGTTTACAGATTAGGTATAGAAAATCAGCCGGAGGACAAAGCTGCTGCACCCTTGCGCGCGGCGTTCAGGGTCGTGGCCTGCTGCTGGACCTTGCCGAGCAGACGCACGAACATCTTCCGCTCCGCCTCGGACAGCGGGCTCATGAGCGAGGCGATCGCCTTGAAGTGCCCGGGCAGAAAATCCTGGAGGAAGCGTTCGCCCGTTGGCGTGAGCCGCACGGACATCATACGGCGGTCGTCCAGGTCGGGCTCGCGGGTGACGAAGCCGTCGCGTTCGAGCGTGTCGATCAGACCGGTCATGGTGGCCCGGGTGACACCGGCGGCGTCCGCCAGTTCGGCCGGCGTGCGGGGCCCGGCCACACATTCGTCGGCCCCCAGCAGTTTCGCGGCCCGGGGCTGCACGCCGCGCCAGAGCAACATCAGCACGCCGAAGCGGCCATGGGAGATATTGTGGTCGTTCAGGTTGCGGTCGGTAACGCCAAAAACCTCATCGCCCGTGCGGAGCAGGTGCAGGAAAGCCTCGGCGGCCGACGGATCGAGATCGGGGAATTCCTTCGCGGCCTCGAGGAGGCATTCGTAGCGCGGCAGGTCCTTGAGCAGCAGGTAAGGCATGAGTAAGGCGACTGACAGTTAGCCTCCTAATGAAACTTGCAAGCAGTCTTTTGTGAAATCCGCAGCACAGTTAACGTGATACCAAACAACACAGCCGGCCTGCTCGCCAAGCCGAGGAAATTGGGACTAAATAATGCCTTACAGCGACTTGGCGGCGGCGACGACCGCCTCGGCGGTGATGCCGAGCTCCTCCATGGCGATGTTGCCCGGGGCGCTGAGCCCGAAGCGGTCGATGCCCACCACCCGGCCGTCGAGCCCGACATACTTGCTCCAGAGCGCCGTGACGCCCGCCTCAATGGCCACGCGCTTGCGGCAAGAGGGAGGCAGGATCGCGTTGCGGTAATCCACCGGCTGGCGGTCGAAGCGGAAAAACGACGGCATCGAAACCACGCGCGTTCCGGCACCGAGGGTCTTGGCGGCGGCGACGGCCCACTGCACCTCGCTGCCACTCGCGAGCAGGATGTGCGTCAGCGGCGCGGTTTCCTGAAGGAGGATGTAGCCGCCCTTGAGCACGCCGGCGCGGCGCTCGTGCGGCGTGCAATCATTCAGCATCGGCACGGCCTGGCGGGTCAGCGCGAGCAACGTCGGTCCATCGAGCCGTTCCATCGCCGCCGCGAAGGCGCCGGCGGTCTCCTCGGGATCGGCGGGACGGATGACATCGAAATTCGGAATCAGCCGCAGGGCGGACACGGTCTCCACCGGCTGGTGGGTCGGGCCGTCCTCGCCCACCCCGATGGAATCGTGAGTGTAGATATAGGCCACGGGCAGCTTCGAGAGCGCCGCGAGGCGCATCGACGGACGCGAGTAGTCGGCAAACACGAGGAACGTCGCGCACGACGGACGGAAAAGACCGTCGTAGGCCACGCCATTGTTGATGGCGGCCATGCCATGCTCGCGGATGCCATAGCGCAGGTTGCGGCCGGCGCGATTGGTGCGGTCGAAATCCTTGTCGGCGGCGATGTAGTTGAGGGTCGAGCCGTGCAGGTCGGCGCTGCCGGAGATGAGCAGCGGCAGTTCGGCTGCGATGGGCTGGAACACATCCCGGCCCGCGGCGCGTGTCGCGAGCTTGGCGTCGGCGGGGAACAGCGGGATCTTTTCGAGCAGGTGCGCCGCACTCGGCTGGTGGCTCGCGCCGTCGAGCAGCGCCGCCTTGTCGGGATGGGCCTCGCGCCAGACAGCGAGCGCCTTCTTCCATTTGCCGTAGGCGCGCTTGAGCCGCTTCTTGTGGTCGGCGAAGTAGGCGCGCACGGCGTCGCTCACATGGAAATGCTGGTCGGCGGGCAGGCCGAGTCCCTTGCGGGCGGCGTCGGCGAACTTCGCCCCACCCTCGCCGTGGGCCTTCGCGGTTCCCGCCACTTCGGGGATGCCTTTGCCAATGATCGTCCGGGCGATGATGAGCTGCGGTTTGCCGCTCTTGGTCTTCTTGGCCTTGTTGACCGCCTTGAGGATGGCGGTGAACTCGTGGCCATCGGCCAGAGTCTGCACGTCCCAGCCGATGGCCTTGAAACGCGCGCCGGTGTTCTCACTCTGCGTCTTGTTCGCCATGGCGTCGAGCGTGACGTCGTTCGAGTCGTAGATCAGGATGAGATTATCGAGCCCTTGGTGGCCGGCGAACTCGACCGCCTCCATCGCCACGCCCTCCTGCATGCAGCCGTCGCCCGCGAGGCAGATGACATGGTAGTTGAAAATCTCGTGCCCGGGCGCATTGAAGCGCGCCGCGGCCATCTGGCCGGCCATGGCCATGCCGACGGAGTTGCCCACGCCCTGCCCCAGCGGGCCGGTGGTAGCCTCGACGCCGGGCGTCTCGTGAAACTCCGGGTGACCGGGGGTCTTGCTGTGCAGGACGCGGAAATTCTTCAGCTCGTCGAGGGACAGGTCGTAGCCGCTCAGGTGCAGCCAGGTGTAGAGGAACATCGACCCGTGGCCCGCGGAGAGGACGAAACGGTCGCGATTGGGCCAGCGGGGCTCGCCGGGATTGTGCACCAGCGCGTGACCGTAGAGCACGGCGCCGATCTCGGTCGCGCCGAGGGGCAGGCCGAGATGGCCGGAAGCGCATTTGTGGACGGCGTCGATGGCGAGGCCGCGGGCTTGGGCGCAGGCTTGGGCGAGAATCTCGGTCTGAAGTTTCATGGGAAGGGGTGCGGAAGCGTGAAAATTCATTTACGCCGACGGCTCCCGCGGTGCAAAGCCCAATTTTCGATACAAAAACGATCCGCCAGGTTTTCGCGTAGCGAGAAACCGGGACGGACTCCGGGCCGTGAGCACACGGTAACGGAGTCCGCACCAATGATGCAACCCCACCAAAGAAAAAGGCGGGATCAGCGATCCCGCCCTACAAAAAAGACCCCGAGGCTCAGGCCTTGGCTGCAGCCTGCTGCTCGTTGCGCTTTTCCTTGACCGCCATGGCGGCCTTGCCGCTGCGGTCGCGCAGGTAATAGAGGCGCGCCTTGCCGGGCGTGGAGTCCTTCTCCACCTCGATCTTGTCGATGTTGGGCGAATTGACCGGAAACACGCGCTCGACGCCCTCGCCGTAGCTGATGCGGCGGACCGTGAAGGTCTCGTGGATGCCGCTGCCCTTGTGGGCAATGACGACGCCGGCGAAAACCTGCACTCGCTCCTTGTCGCCCTCGCGCACCTTGGTGTGCACGCGGACACCGTCGCCGACTTTGAACGGCGCAACTTTATGTTTCACCTGGGCGGCGGTGATTTCCTGGATAATGGGATTCATGGCTGGTTATTTGAGTAAATCGGGACGGACCTGCTGGGTTTTTTCCACCTGTCGCGCGTGCCGCCACTTCTCGATCTCGCCGTGGTTGCCCGAAAGGAGCACTTCCGGCACGGACATGCCGCGGTAAACGGCGGGACGCGTGTATTGAGGAAAGTCGAGCAACTTGCTGGTGAAACTTTCCGTCGTCAACGAATTTTCTTCCCCGAGCACGCCGGGGATGAAACGCGCCAGCGCATCGATCAAAACTGCGGCCGCAAGTGTGCCGTTGGTAAGCACATAATCCCCGATACTGATCTCCTGATCGATGACCTTCTCGCGGATGCGCTGGTCGATGCCCTCGTAGTGGCCGCTGAGCAGCACCAAGTGTTTCTGCGAGGATAATTCCAGGGCCAGCGCCGGCGAAAGCGGCGTGCCGTCGGGCGTCAGGTAGATGCGGCGGCAGCCGGGTGTCTGCAACTGCTCGATGGCGTCGAACACCGGCTCGCACTTCAACACCATGCCCGCCCCGCCGCCGAACGGCCGGTCGTCGGTCGTCCGGTGCTTGTCGATCGCCCAGTCGCGCAGGTTGTGGACCTTGATCTCGAGCAGCTTCGCCTCCTGCGCGCGGCCGAGCATGCTCTCGGCCAGGAAGCCGTCGAGCATGGCGGGGAAGAGCGTCAGGACGTCGATGCGCATGGGGACTTATTTCACCACGAAGGACACGAAGCGCACGAAGATTCTATAAATGAAAAAGCCCCGGTTTAGACCGAGGCTCTCTGTGATTGGAGGGCTGCCCCTTCGTGATCTTCGTGCCTTCGTGGTTAAACCACTCAGGCCGTGACGGCAGCCGGCGCGGCGCGGCGGGCGCGCTTGATCATCGAGTGCATGGTCGCGGAGGGCTTGGCGCCCTTCGAAACCCAGTAGTCGACGCGATCGAGCTTGATGGTCAGCGGGTTGCCCTTGGCGCGCGGGTTGTAGGAGCCGATCTGCTCGACGGCGTCACCATCGCGGCGCGAGCGCTCCTCGGCCACGACGACGCGGTAGTGCGGTTCGTTCTTAGTGCCGGCGCGGGAAAGACGGATTTTGAGTGCCATTTGATGTGTCTGGTTGCTTAAAGGGATGCGGTTTTCGCTGGGAAAAGGGTGAGAATGCACGGGACAAGTTTGCTCTTGTCAAGCCCCCAATGCCCCCGCTGCATTCGACCCTTTAGCGCACCAATTTTATGCTCAAAGCCGGCATCGTCGGACTGCCCAATGTGGGCAAATCCACCCTCTTCAACGCCCTCACCCGCTCCCGGAAGGCGGAGGCGGCCAACTACCCCTTCTGCACCATCGACCCCAATGTCGGCGTGGTCATCGTGCCGGACGAGCGGGCCTATGTGCTCCAGAAAATCGCCAAGACCAATGTCGTCGTTCCCGCGGCCATTGAGTTCGTGGACATCGCCGGCCTGGTCGCCGGCGCCAGCAAGGGCGAAGGTCTTGGCAACCAGTTTCTCGCCACCATTCGTGAGGTCGACGCCATTGTGCAAGTCGTCCGCTGCTTCGAGGATCCTGACGTCGTCCACACCATGGGCGGGGTGGATCCGGTCCGTGACATCGAGGTGATCACCACCGAGCTGGTGCTCGCCGATCTCGAGGCCGTCGCGAAACGCATCCACAAGACACAGAAGAACGCCAAGGCAGGCGACAAGGAGGCCATCATCGAGCTCGCGCTCCTCCATAAACTCGAACCCCACCTCAACGCCGGCAAGACCGCCAACACGCTGCCCGCCACGCCCGAGGAGGTCGCGCTGATGAAATTGTTCCAGCTGCTCACCGCCAAGCCCGTGCTCTTCGCCTGCAACGTCGCCGAGTCCGATCTTGCCACTGCCGAGCAGAACAAGTTTGTGCAGAAAGTCGCGGAGTATGTCCGCACACACCACGACGCAGCCTATGTGCCGATCAGCGCCAAGATCGAGGCCGAGCTCATCGACCT
>DATFUQ010000192.1:0-3760 GCA_035260745.1 Lacunisphaera sp.
GCAAAGGCCGTCGTCGGTGATGGCGACGACCCCAGCCTTCTTGAGCGAACCGTGCGGGGCGAGCTGCTCGCCCTTCATGCCGGTGGTGATGCAGCCGGTGGGATAGACGTGGACGGCGGCCGAGCGCGCGGCGTTGTTGATCAGCTCGACCGTGCCGGCGTTGTCGGCCGGCGGCACGGTGTTGGGCATGCAAACCACGGTGGTGAAGCCGCCCGCGGCCGCGGCCTGCGAGCCGGTGAGGATGGTCTCCTTGTGCGTCTGGCCGGGCTCGCGGAAATGCACGTGAATGTCGACCAGGCCGGGGCAGACCACGAGGCCGCGGGCGTTGATGACCTTGGCCGATTTTTTTTGCGCAGCGGTGAGGCTTGCGACGATTTTGCCGGCGGCGATGAAAACGTCGCCGGCCTTGTCCCGCTTGGTGGCGGGATCGATGACGCGGCCGTTTTTGATAACAAGAAAACTCATGATTTATTGGCCACAAAAGGCGCAGAAGACACAAAAATGAAGTCAGTCGCTTTGGCGGAAGATATATTTGTGGAATTGTATTCTCGGAGAGCAGAAGTTGATGAGCATGCCGTGTTCGATGCCGGAGGCGCGAAGATGGCCAAGGATTTGGGCGGTGTGCTCCTCGGCGAGTGTGCGGACCGCCTTGAGTTCGACAATGAACTCCCGGTTGACGACCAAGTCCGCAACGAACTCACTAAGCGAGCTGCCGTCCTCGTCGTGAACAGCGATTGGCATCTGCTGTTCGACCGTAAGGCCTTTCTTCCGGAGACGATTGCGAAGGGAATTCTCATAAACCTTCTCATTATGTCCGTGACGGAGGAAGGTGTGGGCTTCGAAGGCCGTCTGACGAATGGTATCGGCTAGCTGCCGGGCTATGGGCTCGTTCATTTTTGCGCTTTTTGTGCATTTTGTGGCCCTCTGATTGAAAGTTATTCGACGGGGGTGGTGACGTGCTCCGGCTGGCCGCCGGCGCAGAGGTAGAGCACGGCCATGCGCACGGCGATGCCGTTGGTGACCTGCTGGAGGATGACGCTGCGGGGCGAGTCGGCGAGGTCGCTGTCGATCTCGACGCCGCGGTTGATGGGGCCGGGGTGCATGATGATGGCGCCGGGCTTGATCCACTCGGCGCGGGTCTTGTTGAGGCCGAACATGCTGGTGTATTCGCCCAGCGAGGGGAAGTGGCCGGCGGCCTGCCGCTCGTGCTGGATGCGCAGCAGCATGACGACGTCGGCGTCGGCGAGCGCGGAGCGGAGGTTGTGGGAGACCTTGACGCCGAGCGATTCGAACCAGTGCGGCACGAGGGTGGACGGACCGACGATGGTGACGTCGGCACCGAGTTTGGTGAGGGCGTGAATGTTGGAGCGCGCGACGCGGCTGAAGAGAATGTCGCCGAGGATGACAATCTTGCGGCCCCTCACGCTGCCGAGCTTTTCGCGCATGGTGAACACGTCGAGCAGCGCCTGGGTCGGGTGCTCGTGCGCGCCGTCGCCGGCGTTGATCACCGGGATGCCCAGCACGCGACTGAGATAGAGCGGGGAGCCGCTGGCGGAGTGGCGGAGGACAATCATGTCGGCGTTGAGCGCCTGGATGTTCTGGGCGGTGTCGCGGAGGGTTTCGCCCTTGGTGGTGCTGGAGGCGGCGGCGTCGAAGGAGATGACGTCGGCGCTGAGGAGCTTGGCGGCCATTTCGAAGGAGATGCGGGTGCGCGTGCTCGGCTCGAGGAAGAGGTTGACGACGGTCTTGCCGCGGAGCGCCGGCACCTTCTTGACCTTGCGATCGAGGATGCGGCGGAAAGCGCCGGCCGTGGCGAGCAACTGCTCGATCTCGGCTCGGCTGAGTTCCTCGATGGTCAGGAGATGTTTACGATGCCAGGGCACGACGGGGAGATTTGAGATTTGAAATTTGAGATTTCAGATTGGCCGGGGCGGACTGGGTGGCGATGGAATCCCCGGCCGGCTGGCGGGCGTCGAGATGCACAATTACTTTTTCAGCATCGCCAGCGACGAGCGTCAGCCCGCAGTAGTCGGCGGCGATGGGGAGCTTGCGGCCGCCGCGATCCACCAGCACGGCGAGCTCGACCCCGCTGGGGCGGCCGTGGTCGAAGAGCTCGTCAAGCGCGGCCTTCACGGTGCGGCCGGAGTGGAGCACGTCGTCCACGAGGATGACGGCCGCGCCGTTGATGTCGTGGGGGATGATGGTCGGCGCGAATTCCTTCGGGATGGGGTGGCGACCGATGTCGTCGCGATGAAAGGAGATGTCGATGGTGCCGAGGCCGGGCTTGAGGCCTAATTTTTTCAACCGCTCGGCGAGTCGCGAGGCGAGAATGACGCCGCCATTGGCGATGCCGAGGAGCAGGAGCCGGCCGGTCCGGGCGTGCCGGGTGGCAATGGTGGAAGCAACGCACTCGATGGCTTGGTGTATCGCTTTGGCGTCGTGCTTCGGAGGTGTGGCCACGAGCCCAACGTTTTGAGGAGCGGCGCGGGACACGTCCAGCGCAAAGGTTAAAATGGGTCGATTAACCAAACCAAGGCACTGGGAAACCACTAATCGACACTAATAGGACACTAATTCTGGAGGGCCTTAACTGTAGGAGCCTGCTTGCAGGCGATTCTGACAAACCATCGCCTGCAAGCAGGCTCCTACAAATGCAGTTTAAGCCGGAGCGATGCAGTCCGGCGCCTCGTAACGGGCGTTATTTACCCGGGGGTGGACGCGATGGCCGGTCATCCGGTCGGCAGGCAGAGGCCGGCAGAGCCGGGTGAGCTGTGCCGGGTCGAGCGGCTGGTCCCCCAGCCAGGCCGGGCCGCTGTTGGGCCCCAGTATGACCGGCATCCGGTCGTGGATGGGCTGGAGCAGGGCATTGGGCACGGTGGTAACGAGGCAGAAGGCGGCGGGCTTGTCATCGCGCGCCGGTTCCCAGAGCCCGGCGAAGAAGAACGGCTGGCCGTCCTTGAGCGCGAAGTAATGGGGCTGGCGGGTGGTGCCGGCCTTCTCCCATTCGTAGAAACCATCGGCGGGCACGAGACAGCGGCGGTGCTGTGCGGCAGCGCGAAAGGCGGGCTTGGCGAGCAGGGTCTCGGCCCGGGCGTTGCCGAGGATAGTCGGACGCCCGGTCGCAGTGTGCGCCGGCTGAACGAAACCAAAACTCATCGTCTCGAGCTTCGGCTTGGCGCGCTTGGTGATGACCGGCATGCGGCTGGTCAGGGCGACATTGTAGCGTGGCTGCCACTCGATGCCGGCCGCCTCGGCGGCCCCGGCCATGGCTTCGTTCCATGCGTCGATGGCGAGTTGCTGGAGCGAATAGCGGAGGCACATGACTCAACCGGCTTGGGGCAGCCAGCGGGCCAGGCATTCGCGCAGGGCTTCGGAGCGGACGGGCTTCGCGAGGAAATCGTCCATGCCCGCCAGGAGGCAGGCGGTGCGGTCCTCGGCTCGGGCATTGGCCGTGAGCGCGATGATCGGCAGCGCCTGATCGCCGAGCAGGAGGCGGGTCCGCCGGGTGGTTTCCATCCCGTCGATGCCCGGCAGCTGGCAATCCATGAAGACCAGGTCCCAGTCGCCCGCCTCGAGGGCGTTGAGCGCGCTGTGGCCGTCGGAGGCCACGTGGTATTGCAGCCCGAGCCGCTGGAGCATGAGGGTGATGACGCGCTGGCTCACGATGTCGTCCTCCACCACGAGGATGCGGCCGGTGAAATGGTCCGGCGCGGTCGCGCTGGCGGGGAACGGCGTGGCGGTGTTGCGCTCCTTGCAGAGC
>DATFUQ010000193.1:0-3104 GCA_035260745.1 Lacunisphaera sp.
CGCAAACAGGACGAAACAGGCCAGCCGGCCACCCGGGCGTCCGGCCGCAAAAAACGGCCAGAGCAAAAGCGGAAACAGGAAGTAATACCAGGCCTCGTTGGCCAGGCTCCACAGCGGCGAATTGGAGCCGAAGGTTGGCACCAGGACCCCTTGCAGGAACAGCAGGTTGCCCTCCAGCACGCCGGGCGTGAGCCGCTCCACCACCGGATAAAAAATCATGGGGAAGGGGCTGGCTGCACTGTTGTAGACCAGGCGATCGTTGAAGAAGTGCAGCCCCAGGTTGTCCCAAAGTGCGCCCAGCAACAAGGCCGCCAGGTAGACCGGGTAGAGTCGCGAAAAGCGCCGGATCCCGTAAACGCGCCAGTCGAAGGACGCCTGGCGCAAACCGCGCAGCACCTCGCCGCCGACGAGAAAACCGCTGAGCACAAAAAACACGATCACGGCCTGGTGGCCGAATCCGTGCCCCCAGTAGAAGGCGGCCGCCCACGGTTGGTGGCCGGCCGGGGCCCCGTAGTCGGCAAGCAGGGCGGAGCGCACATGCGCGCTGCAGACGAGCGCGGCGGCAATCCAGCGCAGCCCGTCCAGCCAGGAGGAAAAGGCGGGGCTGATCGGCCGGGATTCCGGCAGCCAGGCGCGGTTCAGCCAGCCGTCACGCGCCATGGGCAGGGGCGGGCGGGGCGCCGCGTTTGAAACGCCAGAAGGTCCCGCGCCGCACGGGGGCGCGGGATCGCCACGTTGCGCCAAGATTCCTGGCGAAGAGCGCTAGGCCGGCCAGGCCCGGCGGGAAAAACCGCGGGTTCCTCAACCAGAACCAGAGGTAGCTGACCACCTTCAGCGGCAGCACCAGCAGCACGTCGGGCAGAGGGCAGCGTCGCAGCGTCATGATCATCTCGTTGCACACCCCGGAGCGGTGGAGGGGAGACCAGTCGCGGCCGGTCCAGGCCTTGTCATGCCAGACGTGCACGCCGGGCAGGAGCTCGATTTCATAGCCGAGGTCGGCGAGGCGCAGGCAGAGGTCCTTTTCCTCCGAGCCATACAGGCCGGGGCAGGGAGCGTAGTATCCGGCCTCGCGCACGGCGGACAGGCGCAGCACATGTCCGCAGCCGATGAACATGGCCACCCTGCGGGGTCCGCTGCGCTCGAGGGCGTCAGGACGATCGGGCGAGAGGATGTCAAAGGCCACGCCGGCGACGCCGGGCTCCGCTTCCAG
Organism: Lacunisphaera sp.; assembly: GCA_035260745.1. GTDB lineage: Bacteria > Verrucomicrobiota > Verrucomicrobiia > Opitutales > Opitutaceae > Lacunisphaera. The sequence goes on from DATFUQ010000193.1 coordinate 1,211, forward strand.
GCGCGACACGGCGAGCGAGATTTCGTCACGGTGGAGAAACCAGGCATCGTCGTCGAGGCTCACGTAATAGGCGAAGCCGGCGCGGCGCATCAGCTCGTTGCGGTTGGCCATGTAACCCTGCGCAGTTTCGTGGCGCAACCAGGCCACTGCGGGAAAACAGGCGCGCAAGTCAGGCGTGGCGTCAGTGGAGGCGTCGTCCACCACGGCAACCTCGAACGACGGGTAATCCTGCGCGAGGGCCGAGGCGACGGCCTTCGGCAGGATGGACGCACGGTTGCGGGTGGTGACGCCGATCAGGACGCGCGCTGGAGTGGTTTCGATCAAAGCGGGAAATCAGGGGGTCGCGGCGCCGCGCTGGCGGCGCACCGTGGCCGGCGCGCCAAAGGCGATTGCCCCGGCCGGCACGTCGTGCGTGACCACGCTGCCCGCACCGATGACGGCACCCCGGCCGATGCGGACTCCGGCGAGCACGGTCACATGCGCGCCGAGCCAGGCCTCGTCCTCAATGACGACGGGCCGGGAGGTCATGGGCTGGCTTTTCACGGACGCGCCGGGCGCGGTGCCGTGGTCGGCATCGGTGAGGTAGCAGTGCGGGCCGATCATCACGTCGCGGCCGACGCTGATGCATTCATGGGCGTCGAGGATGGTGTAGCGGTTGAGATAGGCGCCATGCCCGATCTCGATCTTGCCGGTCCGCGGGGCACCGCTGCACAGCAGCACGACCCCGCGGTCGAGCGCGCAGCCGTGCAGGGTGATGTTCCGCCACTGGCGCGGGATTTCGACGGAGCGCAGCCAGCAATATTCGCGGAAATCCACCCCGAGCAGCCGGTAGCCCCAGTTGCGCAGGCGTGAAGCGGTGCCGAGGGCAAGGCGATGCAGCAGGGGGAACATGTTGGTCAGGACGGATAACCTTTCCAGCGGCGGCTGTGAATCGCTATCTTCCAGGCGCCGGCGATCTTGCCGGCGGCGGCGGCGGGAAACTGACCCCAGCGATCAGCGCGCAGGAGCAGGAGCAACAGCATCAGCAACTGGTAGCAGGCGAACCGGAGCGCCCAGCCGGGATGCCGGCGCTGCAGGATGTTGGTCATGACAAACCAGCGGTTCGTCATCTCCATGCGTTCGCGGGCAAAGACCCGGTCCTTGTAGGCCGCGGGACGGTAGTCGTGATACACGGCCGCGGGCAGGGCGACGAGGTCCCAGCGCCGGTGCATCTGCGCCGTGAGCGCAGCATCCTCGAGCAGCGAATAGCCGGTGAAGAAGGACAGCAGCGGAGGTCGCGGCAGGGCTTCGCCGCGGCAGAGCGTGCAGCAGAGGTTCAGCCATTCGGCGGCCCCCGTGGGCGAGTCGGGGGCGGGAAGGAAATTCAGCGCGGGCCCGCAAAATTGCGCCGCCAGCGAACCATCCGCCGGACACCCCAGCAGCCGGTAGATGAACCGGAGCCCGCGGCCGGGCGGATGATAATGCTGGTTACTCAGCACCGCCCCGGCGGCGCCGAGGCGGGGATTGGACTGGAGGGCTGACCAGAGTGTGGCGATGCAGCCGGGCTGCAGATCAACGTCATCGTCCATGAACAAGACATGGGGCTGGGTGGCCAGCGCCACCCCTTGATTTCTTTGCGCGGCGGCGCCGCGCTGGCTGGCGGGCTGGCAAAGCAGTCGCACCCCGGCGGATGGCGGTGGCAGATCGGCCGCGGTGACCGGAGCGTCCGAGGCGTCGATGATGATGATTTCTGACGGACGCCGGTCCTGCGCCAGCAAGCCGGCCACGGTGCGCTGCAAGCGTCCGCGCCGATCTAGCGTGGGGATGACGGCGGAGACAGGCAGCAGCATGGGAGGCGGAGCGTTCAAATGGTGGCGGGCGCGACGGAGCGGAGCGCGTCGTGGCATTGGCGGAC
>DATFUQ010000194.1:0-13377 GCA_035260745.1 Lacunisphaera sp.
GGTGGCAAGGGCGCCCCCGCCCCGACCGGCGTGATGAACGCCGACGGCACCTACTCGGTGGCCCCGGGTGACACACTGTCGAAGATCGCCAAGAAATTCGCCGTGCGGGTTGACGCCATCTCAGCCGAGAATCCCGGCCTCGACCCGGCCAAGCTCCGCGTCGGCCAGAAAATTCACATCCCGAAGAAATAAGCTTCCGGCAATAATTTCGAATGCCTCCAAGACCCCGGTCGCGGAGGCATTTTTATTTTCCCATGGCTGATACTCCCCCCCTGCCGCAGCGCTGGCAGAAGCTCCGCACGGAGCCGCATGCCACCACGCGCATCTTCGATGTCACCCGCGTCATCTACCGCCATCCCCGCAAGGACGCGGAGCAGGATTTTGTTGTCATCAACGCCCCGGACTGGGTGAACGTCGTCGCGCTGACCCCGGAGCATCGCCTCGTGCTGGTACGGCAGTTCCGCTATGGCACCGACGACTTTTCCCTCGAGATTCCCGGCGGGGTGATCGATCCGGGCGAGGATCCGATCGCGGCGGGGCTGCGCGAGCTGCGGGAGGAAACCGGCTACGTTGGCAGCGGGGCGCGACTGTTGGGCAGCGTGCACCCGAATCCCGCGATGCAGAGTAATCGCTGCCACCTTGTGCTGGTGGAAAACGCGCGGCCGTCGGCAAAACTCGACTGGGATCCGGACGAGGAGTTTGAAATCATGACGCGGCCGGTGGACGAGGTCTATGCGCTGGCCTACAACGGTGGCATCACCCACGCGATGGTCCTGGATGCGCTCCTGCTCTTCTCGCCGTACTGGGCGAAACTCAAGAAGCAGGGATGAAACTGCTGACCGTGCCGCCGTTTGACTTTGACCTGCCACCGGTTTAACTCCCCGGACTCGATGGAAACTCCCTCAGCCGCATCCACTTTTGCCAATGCTCCCGACGTGCTCGGCGAGGAGGAGGGATGTAGACTGCCCGCGCCGCTGGAGAAGGAAATCCGCGCCATCTACTCGCGCAGCCCGCTTTACGGCCGGCGTTTCCCGCTGCACAGCGAGTCGCTGCAGTGGTCGTGCTTCCGGGAGATCCCGGTGCTGACCAAGCAGGAGATCCTCGACCGCGGGCACACGGCGTTTTTTGCGGATTACGCGGCGATCGAGCGCGGTTTGCAGGAAAAGAAATACGAATTCGAGCATACCTCGGGCACGACCAGCGGGCCGATGACGGTGGTGATGGAAGACGGCTGGTGGAACGCGCAGCTGCGCCGGGCCTACCTGGCCCATCCGCAACTCGCGCCGTATGTGGACCGTCCCTACCGCAAGGCGGTGCTCGCCCCCATCGGGTGTTCGAGCAACCTTTGCCCCTACGAGGATCATCCGTTTCCGCACCGTTATTTTGACGGCACGGTCTACCTGAATCTTTCGAGCGACCCCTTCGTCTTTGCCGAGGCGGAATGGGACCGGATCATGCTCGAGTTGCAGGCGCTCAAGCCGGAGGTGCTCGAGGGCGAACCGATCTATCTCTCCCTGCTGGCGCGGGCGGCGAAGAAACGCCGGGTGAACCTGCCCAGCCTGCGCACGGTCATTCTCACCTACGGCAAGGCCAGCCGGCAGCACAGCCGGCGCATCGCGGAGGCTTTTCCCGCGGTGCAGGTGGATCTCTACGGCTCGACCGAGGCGGGCTACATTTTTGTGGGCGACGCGTTCTCGGACAACCTGCGTGCGATCGACGGCAACGCCTTTGTCGAGCTCGTGGCCTGGCGCGCGGACCTGCCGGAGGTTTTCCAGATCAACGTGACAACCCGCGACCGCGTGGCGATGCCGCTGCTGCGCTACTTCACGGGCGACATCGTGCGTCGCACGCCCGCCGGCTACCGGATCCTGGGCCGCGAGCGGGATTTGCACTTCCGCCCGGACGGGGCGGTGGTTTCCGCGTTCGAGATCGACCAGGCCTTGCCGGAAAAATTTTCCTGCTGGCACTGGAGCCTCGTGCAGGTCTCCGACCAGCGCTGGGACTTCCAGTATGTGGCCGACGAGGTCGCCCCCAAGGGGATGGAGGCGGGGATTGCGGCGGCGCTGGGCGAAGGCGTGCGCGTCAACCTGTTCCGCCGGAAATTCATCCAGCCGGCCGCGAGCGGGAAGTTTGCGCTGCTCAAGCCGCTGGCGCGCTGAGGCCGCGGCGACAACGCCGCCAGCCGAAGAAGGCGACACTCTCAGGCCGATGAAAACAGCCCCGAGGCCGGAGCCCGGACTTCTCGGATGATTTAGGCACACTAATTAGTCAGACGGGCTCCGGCGCGCCCTTTACATTATTTGCCGACATTGGTTTATCTATTCCGTCTTCAAGCCCCCGCAGCCCACCCGACATCCTATTTCCAGCTCCCCGCGATGAATCTCCTTGGTGCGCTCCTCCATTCGTCCATCGGGAAAAAATTCCTCATGGCCCTCACGGGGCTCGTGCTGTTCGGCTTTGTGACCGGTCATCTGCTGGGCAATCTTCAGATTTTTCTCCCGCCGCAAAAAATCAACGCCTACGGGCACATGCTCGAATCGCTCGGCGCCGGCCTGTGGGCCATCCGGTTTTTTCTCCTCGTTTGCCTGGTCATCCACGTCTGGCTCGCCATCAAGCTCACCCTCGAGAACCGGGCCGCCCGGCCCGAGGCCTATGGAGCCGATTATACCAACCGCGCCACGCTGGCCTCGCGGGTCATGGGCCGCACCGGCCTGGTGGTGCTCGCGTTCCTTGTCTATCACCTGATGGATTTCACTTTCCGCGTGCAGCATCCGGAGTGGGGCGAGCACACTTTTCGGCTGACCGACGGCACCATGGTGCGCAATGTCTACGCGATGATGGTCGAAGGCTTCGGCCGGGCCGGGGTATCCCTCTTCTATATCATTGCCGTCGGTCTGCTCAGCTACCACCTGAGCCACGGGATCGTGAGCATGGTGCAAACCCTCGGGCTGAAAAACGAGAAATGGACGCGGGCCCTGGAACGCTGCTCGATCGCCTATTGCTGGCTCTACTTTCTCGGCAACGCGGCCATTCCACTGGCCGTGCTCGGCTGGCTGCCGGTCCTGAGCGGCCGGATCGAACACTGACCCAGCCCCACCATGGCCAAACTTGAATCCAAGGTTCCTTCCGGCCCGCTGGCCGACAAGTGGCGCAAGCACAAGACGGAGATCAAGCTGGTCAACCCGGCCAACAAGCGCAAATACGAGATCATCGTCGTGGGCGCGGGACTCGCGGGCTCCTCGTGCGCCGCCACGCTCGCCGAACTCGGCTACCGCGTGAGGAATTTTGTCTTTCACGACAGCCCGCGCCGCGCCCACTCCATCGCGGCGCAGGGTGGCATCAATGCGGCCAAGAATTACCAGAACGACGGCGACTCCGTGCACCGGCTCTTCTACGACACCATCAAGGGTGGCGATTACCGCTCTCGCGAGGCCAACGTCCACCGTCTCGCCGAGGTCTCGGTCAACATCATCGACCAGTGCGCCGCGCAGGGCGTGCCCTTCGCCCGCGAATACGGCGGCCTTCTCGCCAACCGCTCCTTTGGTGGGGCCCAGGTGTCCCGCACGTTCTACGCCCGCGGCCAGACCGGCCAGCAACTCCTCCTCGGCGCCTACTCCGCGCTTTCGCGCATGGTGGGGCAGGGCGGGGTCGAGCTGCACACCAACTGCGAGATGCTCGATCTGGTTGTCGTGAACGGTCACGCCAAGGGCATCATTGTCCGTGACCTCATCACGGGTGCCATCACCCGCCACAGCGCCGACGCGGTCGTGCTCGCGACCGGCGGCTACGGCAATGTCTTCAATCTCTCCACTTATGCGCGCGGCTCCAACGCCACCGCCATCTGGCGCGCCTACAAGCGCGGCGCCTGCCTGGCCAACCCCTGCTACACGCAGATTCACCCGACGTGCATCCCGGTCAGCGGCGAATACCAGTCGAAGCTCACGCTCATGTCCGAGTCGCTCCGCAATGACGGCCGCATCTGGGTGCCGAAGAAAAAGGAGGACGCGAAGAAGAACCCCGCCGACATCCCCGAGACCGATCGCGATTACTACCTTGAGCGCATTTACCCGAGCTTCGGCAACCTCGCTCCGCGTGACGTCTCCTCCCGTGCCGCTATGCGCATGTGTGGCGAGGGCCGCGGCGTCGGCGAGACCGGTCTCGGCGTCTACCTCGACTTTGCCGACGCGATCAAGCGCCTCGGCGAGCCCGCCGTGCGCGAGCGCTACGGCAACCTTTTTGACATCTACCACGAGATCACCGCGGAAAACGCCTACCAGACGCCGATGCGCATCTTCCCCGCCGTGCACTACACGATGGGCGGCCTCTGGGTGGACTACAACCTGATGTCCAACCTCCCCGGCCTCTTTGTGCTCGGTGAAGCCAACTTCTCCGATCATGGAGCGAACCGCCTCGGTGCCTCCGCGCTCATGCAAGGCCTGGCCGATGGTTACTTTGTCATTCCCTACACCATCGGCGACTACCTCGCCGGCCAGAAGCCGGGTTCCCGCCAGGCGACTGATCGCGCTGAGTTCAAACAGGCGGAGGAAAATGTCATCAGCATGACACAGCGCTTTCTGGCCAACAAGGGCAAGGAGCCCGTCAGCCATTTTCACAAGCGCCTGGGGAAAATCATGTGGGAGCACTGCGGCATGGCGCGCACCAGGCAGGGTCTCGAGGCGGCGCTCCAAAAAATCCCCGCGCTGCGCGAGGAGTTCTGGGCGAACGTCAATGTCCCTGGTTCGGGCGACACGCTCAACCAGTCGCTGGAACAGGCCGGCCGCGTGGTCGACTTCATTGAGCTCGGGGAGTTGCTGTGCCGCGACGCGCTCACCCGCGAGGAGTCTTGCGGCGGGCACTTTCGCGAGGAATACCAGCACCCGGACGGCGAGTGCAAACGCAACGACGAGCACTTTGCCCACGTGGCCGCCTGGGAATATCAAGGCGACGGCAAGGCGCCGCACCGCAACAGCGAGCCGCTCAACTACGAATTTACCAAGATGTCGGTGCGCTCATATAAATAATTTCCCTGTCATGGTTGCAGAAACATCTTCCAAGAAACTCTTCTCCGTCACGCTTCGTGTCTGGCGGCAGGCCGGCCCGAGCCGGCCCGGCCGGTTTGCCGACTATCCGGTGAAGAACCTGAACCCGAACATGTCGTTTCTCGAGATGCTTGACGTGGTGAACGACGAGCTGACGACCAAGGGCGAGGAGCCGATCGCCTTCGCCCACGACTGCCGCGAGGGTATCTGCGGCACCTGCGCGTGCACCATCAATGGCAAGCCGCACGGCCCAGGCAAGGGCATTGCTACCTGCCAGGTTTACATGCGCAGCTTCCAGGACGGCGACGTGATTGTCGTCGAGCCGTTCCGCGCCAGGGCTTTTCCGCTCGTCAAGGATCTCGTCACCGACCGCACGGCCTTCGACAAAATCCAGCAGGCGGGCGGTTTTATTACCGTGCGCGCCGGGGCGGCGCCCGAGGCTAACTCGATTCCGGTGCCGAAGGATGATGCCGACCTCGCGATGGACGCGGCGGCTTGCATCGGTTGCGGCGCGTGCGTGGCGGCATGCAAAAATGCCAGCGCGATGCTCTTTGTGGCCGCCAAGGTTTCGCATCTCGGCCTCCTCCCGCAGGGCCAGCCTGAGCGCGACAAGCGTGTGCTCGCCATGGTGCAGACGATGGATGAGGCCGGCTTTGGCAACTGCACCAACCAATACGAGTGCAGCGCGGTGTGCCCGAAGCTCATCAGCCACGATTTCATCGCGCGGATGAATCGCGATTATGTGGCCGCGCTTTTCCGCGCACGTTTCAAGCCGGTTTCCAACGCCGGCGGCGCGGGCTGAAGATCGCCCAAGACGGGTATTATAGGGCGCAGCCTGGGGCTGCGCCTTTTTGCTTTTTGAACAGGCCTTTGCGCGATTTTGCAACTTTCAAGCCGAGGGCGGTGTTCTTCTGGCATCGCTCAATCCTCCAATGAAAACCGCTCTTATATCCGTTCTCACCACGATCCTTCCGGGCTTCGCTTCTCGGGCGAGCGGTCGTCCCTTTGACGCCGCCGAATTTACCGCGATTCTCTTCACCACCGGCCTCGTGGCCTGGACGATCGAGCAATACAGCCGCCAACCGCGCGTGCTGACAGCTGTCCGGCCCATCCGGTTCACGGTGGTTCGTCACGCCAAAATGCAAGCCACCCGGCTGGCGGCCTGAGCAATGCGCTTCCTTCACCGGCGGCCTTCGGGTAACCTGAGCGTCGTCTTTTATTTGCCCGTTACCGGCACGGTGCCGGAATTGGTCAGGCTGGACCGGTCAACGGTCTCACCATACAGGCGGACTGTAATCTGCGATTCGACGCGATAGCGGGCCGAGCCAGCGGCCAGCGCATCACGCAGGATGCGTTCGGCGGCCTGATCCGCCACCAACAGCTTGCTCGTCTTGGTGATGCTGAGCTGGGCCGGGACCCCCATGGGATCGTTGTCCACGGTCTTGCCCACCAGCGTGCCATTGAGGAAAATCCGGTGGCTGGTCTGCGACAGCAGATAGGAGGCCAGATTGGGATTGGACACCCGCCAGGTCACGTGCACGGTGCCGTCGCCGGCGCGCTCAAGGCCGGTCAGCTCGATCTTCAAGCCGACCGTGATGATGTTATGGCCGCTGTTGCAGCCGGATAATATGATCGCGGCGAGTGCCAGCAGGAAAAGCGCGGTAAGGAATTTTTTCATCGACCCGCATATTGCGGCTGACCCATCGCGCGGCAAGTTTACTCGTCGGCCGCCTGGGCTTTCTTTTTCCCAGACGAGCCGCCGAGCTCGAACTGGGCGATCACTCCCACCGCCGCGAGGGCGAGGATGGACGGGAACATCCAGGCATTGCTGTCGATCAAGGCGGGAATCTGCTGGGGTTGCTGAAAGTAATAAAGCCAGTCAAGCTGGATGGTGAAATACGACAGCGCGAGCAGGGCGCGGAACGCCCCCAGCAAGGCTGTGGACAGCTTGATGAGCACCTGCTGAACTTTCACGGCGAGGAATCCGCCGATGACGCCCAGCACGCAGCCCGTCAGGAGCGCCACCATCTGATTGTAGTTTGATAGCAGCAGGATCCCGAGCGTGGCGCCAAAACCAAATCCTGCCACGAACACCGCGGCGATATACAAGAGGAACGCCAGGCCCGCTCCCAGCAGCCCGCCCACGATCATCGCGGCAATTGACCCGCTGGAACCCAGGCCCAACGCGACCCCCGCCGCCTGCCCCAGGATCGCACCGATCAATCCGCCGAGCAAGGCCAGGGTAAATTTGAAAACCCGGTAGCCAAAGAAACAGTCCAAGATGCCCCAGGCAATGCCACCAGCGGAGATCCAAGGGTAAAGTTCAGCACTGGGTTGCACCACCCGGCACTAAGTCGGCCCCGGGCGCAACTGGCAATCCGCTTTACGCGGAACAAGCGGGCCGCTCAAAACAGCGTCAGGGCCCGCGCACTTTCCAGCGCGATCCAGGCCGCGCCGAACGCGGTGGCCCACTTGAACATTTCCTTGGCCACGCGACGGCGTCGCAGGCTCCGCTCGTGGTGGTCCACATTGTGGGTGCGGAAGCCGGATTCCTCCAAAAAACTTGCGAATTGCGCGTGCTTCAGCCGGGCGGTGCGCAGGCGCCGGTCGTTCCGCAGACCAAACGCCATCGGCAGTTGGTTGAGCAGGCGGCGCATTCCGTAGGACATGGCATTACTCATCAAAAAAATAGCTCTTCCTTTCAAGGGGATTCTGGCTATCTCGACTCCTTTCACGCTCCCTTTACCTCGATGCACCACTTCCGCTACGTCGGCCAGAAACTCCACTGCGAATCAGTCGATCTCGCCGCGGTGGCGCAGCTGCATGGCACGCCGACCTACGTCTACAGCGCGCAGACGATCACGGACAATTACCGCCGGCTGACCGCCAGCCTCGCCGGGCTCGACGTGCAGCTGTGCTACGCCATGAAGGCCAATTCGAACCTCGCCGTGCTGCGGCTGTTTTCCAACCTCGGCGCGGCCTTCGACCTGGTGAGCGGCGGGGAGCTTCGGCGAGTGCTGGCCGCGGGTGGCAGCGCCGCCCGGAGCGTGTTTGCCGGTGTCGGCAAGACCGATGCCGAGATCAGGCTGGCGCTCGAATCCGGCGTGTTCGGCTTCCACGTCGAAAGCGAACCCGAGCTCGCCCGGATCAACCACGTGGCGGGCCAGCTGGGCCGCAAGGCGGCCATCGCCATCCGCATCAACCCCGACGTGGACGCCAAGACGCACGCCAAGATCACCACCGGCAAGAGCGAGAACAAGTTCGGCATCCCGCTCACCGCGGCGGCGGCGGCCTACGCAACCGCCGCGAAGTATCCGCACCTTTCCATCCAGGGCGTGCAGATGCACATTGGCTCGCAGCTCACCTCGGCCGCGCCCTTCATCGAGGCGGTGGAGAAGGTTGTGCCTTTTGCCCTGCAGTTGAAAAAGACCTACGGCATCTCCTACTTCAGCATCGGGGGCGGCATCGGCATCGTTTATCAGGACGCGCTCGCCAGCGGCGATGCCGCTTGGTGGGACGCGAAGCCCGCGAGCGAGCGTCCGCTCACGCCCGAGGCCTACGGCGCCGCGCTCCAGCCCCTGCTGGCGCCGCTCGGCCTCAAGATTCTCCTCGAGCCCGGGCGCTTCCTCGTCGGCAACGCCGGGGTGCTGCTTTCCCGCGTCGAATACCTCAAGCACGGCTCCGGCAAAAACTTCCTCGTGCTCGACGCGGCGATGAACGACCTCGTGCGCCCGGCCATGTATGAAGCCTACCACGAGCTCGTGCCGCTGCTGCGTGACACCTCGCGTCCCGCGCTCAAGGCCGATCTCGTCGGCCCCATCTGCGAGTCAGGCGACTGCTTCGCCAAGGATCGCACGCTGCAGACCGTGGGCGAGGGCGAGCTGGTCGCCTTCATGAGCGCCGGCGCCTATGGCTACACCATGGCCAGCCGCTACAACACGCGGCCCATGCCCGCCGAGGTGCTCGTGTCAGGCAGCCGGTTCGAGCTGGTCAACGCGCGCGAAAATTTCGATGCTATGCTCGCCGGCGAGAAGATTCCTGGCTTCCTTAAATCCTGACGGTTTACCCCATGCCCGAGCAGCGCCCACTCAACTTCGCGGTCATCGGCGCCGGCGCCTGGGGCACCGCGATGGCCGCGCATCTCGCCCGCCGCGGGCAGCAGACGACGTTCGTCACCCGCCGGCCGGAGCACGCCGAGCTGGTCCGCACGGCCCGGGAAAATCAGGACTATCTCCCGGGCGTCCGGCTGCCTGATGCCCTCATCGTCACCAGCGACCTCCGCGCGGCGCTGGTGGAGGCCGACGTGGCGCTCATCGCCAGCCCGTCGCAAGTCCTGCGGATCTGGTGCGAGCAGATGCGGGCCGTGCTCCACGGCACCTCGCGGCTGCAGCTTTTCCTCAGCCTGGTCAAAGGTCTCGAGATCGGCACGCATCTCCGTCCGAGCGAAATCATGGCACAGGTGCTGCCCGGGCTGAATTGCGGCACGCTTACCGGGCCGACCAATGCCGGCGAAGTGGCCCGCGGCCTGCCCGCGGCGATGGTCATGGCCGCGGCGCGCACCGACCAGTTTGTCGGACAGGTGCAGGCGGCCATGAGCGGCCCGACGCTCCGGATCTACACCAGCGACGACCTGGTTGGGGCGGAATACGGCGCCAGCCTGAAGAACATCTATGCCATTGCCGCGGGGTTTTGCGACGGCCTGAAACTGGGCGACAATGCGAAAGCCTCGCTGATCACCCGGGCGCTGACCGAGCTGGTGCGCGTGGGCGAGTCACTCGGCTCCACCAAGGAGACTTTTTATGGCCTGAGCGGATTCGGCGACCTGGTTGCGACGTGCCACGGGGCATGGAGCCGCAACCGCGAGTTCGGCGAAAAGATCGGCGCGGGCAAGTCGGTCGAGAGCCTGCTCGCCGGCCGCCGGACGGTGGTCGAGGGTTACCGCACCACCAAGGCGCTCCACGACCTGTGCCGCCAGAAGGGCATCAGCGCGCCCATTCTGTCCGAGGTTCATGCCATTCTCTACTCGGGCAAGAAGCCGGCCGATGCGCTCATGGCGCTGATGACCCGCGAGCTGAAGCGCGAGACGCACTCGCCGTTCCCGAAAAAGTAAGGGGTGGTCGGTCCCCTCGTCTCGCTTCGCTCCCGGAAGCCCAAGCCCCCAAGTATACTATTAGTTGACATCAACCAACCCACGTCGCCGTCAACCAATAGTATGCTTAGGGCGGCGTCCGCCTTCGCCTCGCAAGAACGAGGCTATGGCGAGACGAATGTGATCGTTCATCGAATACATTCAGCGAATCTCGGTTGTGCCGCCGCGTGCCGCCGGTGCACGTCGGCGTAGACCTCGTCGATCATCGCGTCGATGCCCGCGGCGGACATGAACTTCTTGCTGAAGCCGGGGAGCGCGACGTCGATGGCCGAGCGGGCGGCTTCCAGGAAATCGCCGATGAGCTCGCGGGGCGACTCGTCGCCCACCGCGATGCGGATGGTGGTCGGCGTGATGCCTGCCTCCTTGAGCGCCTCGGGGCTGAGTTCGGAGTGCGACGTGAGCGCGGGGCAGAGCACCAGCGTGTTGCTCTGGCCGAGCGACACCATGTGGCCGAACATCGGGGCGAGCGAATCGAAGAAGCGCTCGAGCGTGACGCGGGAGATCTTTGCCGCCTCGAAGTGGATGGTGAAAAGCGGCGCGGGCAGGCCGAGGTAGGAGAGACGGGCGGCCGTGGCGTGGTTCGGGTCCTCCGGGTTGGCCGGGCCGCTGACGGTGACGAGCGGGTTCGACGCGAGCCAGCGGGCGAAGACGAGCGTGTTGATGCACTTCTTGAGCATGCGCAGCTCGAGCGTCTTCATGCCGGTCAGCACCTCGAAGGCCTTGTCGGAGTCGAGGAACGCGCCCTTGATATAGTAGACGTTCCAGAAAAGCGTGTCGTGCCAGCTCTTGCCGCTCGGCGAAGCGTCGCCCTTCGGCAGGAACATGTCCTCGTTGCGGCCGATGACGACCCCGGCGGTGGTGGTGCCGTGGCCAGTGAGGTCTTTGGTGTAGCTGTGGATGACGTAGTCCGGGCGTTCGGCCAGGTCGGGGTGCTGGAGCGGGCGGACGAGGAAGGGTGTGCCGACCGTGCAATCACAGATGACGGTAAGACCGGCGGCATGCGCGGCCTGGGCGATGCCGGGCACGTCGAGGAACACCCCGTGGGGGTTGCACGGGCTCTCGAGATAGACATAGACGCGGCGGCCGGCGGCGAGCCGGTCGGCGTATTTTTTCTTAACGCCGGCCAGGGCCTTGGTGAAGTCGCCCACCGTAAACCCGTCGAAGAACACGACCCCGACATTGAGGTTGGAGCGTTTGCCGAACCAGTCGTGCAACAGCTGGTGGGCGCCGCCGTAGATGTTGCGTGAGGAGAGCACGACATCCTGATAACCGACGAGATGGGAAAGCGCGGCGTCGATGGCCGCCATGCCGGAGTTGAAATTCCACGCCATGTATTCCCCGGCCATCGGGCCCGCCTCGATGTCCACGATGTGGTTGGCCAGCGAGATCGAAGTGGGGTTCATCAGCCGCGAGTAGATCTCGTGCAGGAACTCGCGGCCCTGGAACGCGTCGTCGATCCACTCGGAGCAGGCGTAAAGGTAGGTGGCGGTGCGGGTGATGACCGGCGTGGCCGAGAAGATGGCCGTGACGTTATCGAAAGTCGGATAGGGGCCCTTCGCCAGCATCGTCGAGTTCGAGTAACGGAGCGACTGGTGGGTCTTGCGCGACGGATTTTGCAGCGTGTCGAGGAGCTTCGCCAGTTGGAACGAGAGGAATTTCTTGGCGTTGAACAGGGCCAGGCGGTCCTGTCGCGGCAGCCGGCCCAGTTCGCGCGTGGTGGCCTCCCACAAGTCCATCACGTCGCCGTGCGCCGCATAAAGTTTCTCGGCGAGCGCGAGCAACGGCTGGCCGGTGGGCGACTTGGGGTCGATGTGAAAATGCTCGAGCTGCTCCACCGCCAGCTCGTGGAGTGAGGTGGCCTGCGTGGTCTTGCGGCGCGGGGAAAGGATCCGGGCGGCGGGCGCCTCGGGTTTCGCGGATTTCTTTGTCGGGGCGGGGGTCTTTTGCATGAGCATAATCTGCCGTGTCATAAACGCGGTTGCAAGCAGCCGCTGGATTTCCGCTAGTAGCGAGAGACTCAATCCTGACATCCGGATTCATTGATGCATCCCAACCTCGACCAGGCCCGCCGGCTGCTCTGCCGGCTGCAGAACGCGATTGGCGCCTCAGTGCGCGCCGCGCAGCGCCGGGGCAGCCGGCGCATGTCGCGGGTGGCGGCGGTCACGTCGGCCGACACCATCTACGCTATCGACAAGGTCGGCGAGACGACCGTGCTGGCGTGGTTCAGGGAGCATTGGCCGCGGCGCTGGCCGGTCGAATTGATCATGGAAGGGCTCGACGGTGATACCGTTACTTTTCCCCGCGGCACGCCGTTGGCGCAGACCCTCTTCAAGTGCATCCTCGACCCGATCGACGGCACGCGCAGTCTGATGTATGACAAGCGCTCGGCCTGGAGCCTCGCCGCCCTGGCCCCGCAACGCGGCGCGAAAACCAATCTCAGCGACATTGCCGTCGCGGTCATGACCGAGCTGCCGACGAGGAAGCAGGGACTGGCCGACCAAATTAGCACCGTGTGCGGTCGCGGGGTGACGGCGGTGCGAACCGACTTGCGCACCGGCCGGCGGGCCAAGTTCAAACCGCAACCCTCCCGCGCGAAGACCGTGGCGCACGGCTTCGCGTCCTTTGCGAAGTTTTTTCCACCGGGAAAGGCTTGGCTGGCCGAGCGCGAAGAAAGGCTGTGGCGACGGCTCGGGGCCGGGGTGGAGATATTCGACGACCAATACCTGAGCAGCGGCGGGCAAATCTACGAGTTGCTGATGGGGCATGACCGCTTTGTGGCCGACCTGCGCCCGCTGGCCTTAGCCCAGCTGGGAATGCATTCGGCGCTGACATGTCACCCCTACGACATCTGCACGGCGCTGATCGCGCAGGAACTGGGCTGCGTGATCACCGCGCCGGACGGCAAACCGTTGCGCGCGCCGCTCGACACCACCTCGCCTGTGGCGTGGGTCGGCTATGCCAACCCCGCCTTGGCGCGAAGCATCGGGCCGAAACTGCGCGCCTTGTTGTGACCGGCCCAAGCCGGGCTTACCGGCTGCTGCGGGCGGGCTCGGCCTCGGTGCAGGCCACCGCCTGACGGGGAGGAATGGCCAGCGACCTTTTGTTCTTGGTCGTGGTGATGATGGCGACACCGGCGATGATGATGGCCGAGGCCATGAAGATGCGGGGATTTACCGGCTCGTGCAGGAT
>DATFUQ010000195.1:0-2537 GCA_035260745.1 Lacunisphaera sp.
TTTCAAGACGAGGGAAATAGGGCATGACTCACTTGGGACTGACGCGGCCTTGGTAGATGCGGTTCATGGAAAGCAGAGAGTGAGGGTGTAGAGTGAAAGTGACCCGTCGTCGCCCGGTGGGCTATGGCGCGGCAAGCGGAGGACAGAGAACGGAGGATGGATGGTGGAGTAAGTCAGGGTTTCTTCAGCGTGGTGTGGTAGCCCAGCTCCTTGCGCGGCGGTTCGGGCGGCGGGGCGAGCAACGGACGGAGCTTTTCATAGACATCGCGCAGGATGACATCGTGTGTGATCAGCTTCTTGTCGATTTGCGCGAGCCGCTTAAGAATCGTAGCGTTGGCCAGCAAGGCCTCCTTCATCTGCACGAAAGCCCGGACGACATACACGCTCATGGCGATCGCGCGTGAGCTACGGAGGAGCGTGGCTGCCATAATTGCGCCGTGCTCGGTGAACACCCAAGGCAACTTGCGGGCACCGCCATGACCAACGAGAGCCAAGTCTTTCGTGCCAGAACTTGAAGTCACAATTTGTGACTTCAAGTTTGCAAATTCTTCTCTGGTAATTTGAAAGGCGAAATCATCAGGGAATCTGGCTGCGTTTCTTTGGATCGTCTGATTAAAGACCTTGGTCAGCACGCCATAGAGCCGGGCGAGGTCGCTATCAAGCACGACGCGCTGGCGGCGGATGGTGTGGACGGGCGGAAGCTCGGGGGATTTGGACATGACTAAAATATCCCGATTCTCTCACGCGAAATCAGGTGGCAGAAAGCGTGGCCCGTGGCTCGTTTCTGGGCGAGGCACACGGACGGGTCAACGATGCTTCTGGCCTGGAGGGGAATTTCTTTCGAACCGAGGCCGCCCCAGACTCGGGGCCGGCTCCACTTGGGCGAAAAGCACTGGAATAAACCGGCGGGACGCACATCCTGTCCGGGATGAAATTATTGACCGCGCTGCTCGCGCTGGGGGCACTCGTCCCGCTCCACGCCGCAAAGGCCCCATTGGAAAAGGAAGTGGCCGCCGTCATCGCCGGCCCGCAGGTCACGGTGGTGCATTTCTGGGCGCCCTGGTGTCCGAACTGCCGGGCGGAAATGGACCCGGCCGCGGGCTGGGCGAAATTCATCGCGGCAAACCCCGCGGTGACGGTCGTCTTCATCAACATCTGGCACAAGGGGCAGGATCCCAAGCCCTGGCTCGACGCCGCCGGTCTCGGCGCGCAGCCCAACCTGATGCTGCTGACGCACCCGAATCCGTCAAAGCTGGAGGCGAACCGGTTGAATTCCTTCCTCGGCCTGCCGGTGACCTGGATTCCGACGACCTGGGTCTACCGCGAAGGCAGACTGCGGATCGCCTTCAACTACGGCGAAATCCGCTTTCCGGTCCTGCAACAGATGATCGACGACGCCCGCGACAAGTGGACGCGCTGATTTTATCCCCCCACCGCACTCCCTCCATGGCCGCCAACCTCAACTGGGGCATCATGACCACGGGCTGGATCGCCCGGAAATTCGCCACCGACCTGCGGCAATCGCGCACCGGCCGGCTCACGGCGGTGGGCGCGCGCAAACTGGCGGACGCCGAGAAATTCGCGCGGGAGTTCGGCGGCGCCCGGGCGCACGGCAGCTATCCCGCGCTGCTGGCCGACCCCGGGGTGCAGGCGGTCTACATCGGCACGCCGCACCCGCTGCACAAGGAGTGGGCGCTCAAGGCCATCGCGGCGGGCAAACACGTGCTTTGCGAAAAGCCGCTCACGCTCAACCTGGCCGACACGCAGAGCGTCATCGACGCGGCGCGGGCCCGGGGCGTGCTGCTCATGGAGGCCTACATGTACCGCTGCCATCCGCAGACGTTGAAGCTGGTCGAACTCGTGCGCAGCGGCGCCATCGGCGAACTGCGGCTGATCCGGGCCTCGTTCAACGTGCTGCGGGATTTCGATCCGGAGCATCGGATCTTCAAGCGCGCGCTTGGCGGCGGGGCGATCCTCGACCTCGGGTGCTACCCGGTGTCGTTCTCGCGGTTGATCGCGGGGGCGGCGGCGAGTGCCGGAGCCTCGGCGGCGCCCACTCTGCCCTTTGCCCAGCCGGTGGAATTCCACGCGGCCGGCCGGCGGCATCCGCTGACGCAGACCGACGATTACGCGGCCGCGGCGGTGAAATATCCCGGCGACGTCATCGCCGAGCTCTCCTGCGGCTTGACGGTGGTGCACGACATTTCCGCCCGCATTTACGGCAGCAAGGGATGGCTCGACGTGCCCACGCCGTTTTCCCCCGGCCTGGACGGCAAGACGGACAGGTTTTTCCTGCACCGGCCCGGCACCAGTGCGCCGGAAGAGTTCACTTTTCCTTCTTCGGTGGGACTCTACGCCTATGAAGCCGATGCCGTGGCCGAGGCCATCGCGCACGGCGCGCGCGAAGTGTCGCAGATGACCTGGGCCGACACGATCGGCAACACGGCGGTCCTCGATGCCTGGCTCGCGGCGGTTGGGGTGAGCTACGACGGGATCTAGGCGGAATATTTCCTGGAGACACGGCGACCTCGCCGTGT
>DATFUQ010000196.1:0-7630 GCA_035260745.1 Lacunisphaera sp.
ATGGTCCGCCGTCGCGACGACATCGTCGGCCTCGAGTCTTCCATCATCATGCACCCCGACGTTTGGAAGGCATCCGGCCACGTCGCCGGGTTCACCGACCCGCTGGTGGACTGCAAGGTGAGCAAGCAGCGCTACCGCGCGGACCAATTGTTTTTCGCGCCAGTCGTCGTGGCTGGCAAAATCATTGGTTACGTCTCGGCGCTCGAAAGTGACAACATCGCCGCCGACTTGCAGACCGCGGCCGAAACTTTAAAGCGCAAGAAGGCCGTCCAGGGCACGCTCGCCCCGGTTCAGTCGCGCGACATGACCGAGGCCAAGCCGGAGGAGATCCCGCTCATCCCCTCGCCCGCCACCGGCGAGCCGGGCAGCCTGACGGCGCCACGCGCGTTCAACATGATGTTCCAGACGAACGTCGGCGCACTGAGCGACGCGAGCAGCGTCGCCTACCTGCGGCCCGAGACCGCGCAGGGCATGTTCGTGGATTTCAAGAACGTGGTGGACACCACCCGCGTGAAGCTGCCGTTCGGCATCGCGCAAATCGGGAAAAGCTTCCGCAACGAGATCACGCCGCGCAATTTCATCTTCCGTTCGCGCGAGTTCGAGCAGATGGAGATGGAATATTTCATCCACGAAGACGCCGACTGGGCCAAGTGCCACGAGGAATGGATCGCGTGGTGCGAGGCCTGGTTGAGGAGCATCGGCCTGCCCGACAGTCATCTCTCGCGCCACGCCCACCCGAAGGAGAAACTCGCGTTCTACTCCAAGGGCACCGTGGACATCATGTTCAAGTATCCCTTCGGCGTGCAGGAGCTGTGGGGCATCGCCGCGCGCGGCAACTACGACCTCACCCAGCACGCCAACGCCAGCGGCAAGCCGCAGGAGATGTTCGACGAGGCGACCAAGAAGAAATTCGTGCCGCACGTCATTGAGCCCGCGGTCGGCGTTGACCGCATCATGCTCGCCGTGCTTTGCGCCGGTTACGCGGAGGAGGATGTGCCCGACGAGAAGGGCAACGTGGAGAAACGCACCGTGCTCCGGCTCTCGCCGCGCATCGCCCCGGTGAAGGTCGCCGTGCTTCCGTTGATCAAGAACAAGGAACAGCTTGTCGGCCGCGCCAAGGATCTTTACGTGAAGTTGAAGCGGAAATACGCGGTCAATTACGACGACGGCGGCGCTATTGGCAAACGCTACCGCCGGCAGGACGAAGCCGGCACGCCGTGGTGCGTGACCATTGACTTCGAGACCATCGAGAAACCCGGCGACACCTTCACGCTCCGCGAGCGGGACAGCATGAAGCAACGCCGCATTACCGAGACCGAACTCTTCGCCCTCCTCGAAGAACAGGTTTATTGAGCCGGCAAGGCCGTCGGCTCATTGCCCCGGGTGACCACTGCCCGCTTGTCTGCCAGGAATATCCCCCAATCCGGCGTTTTGCTTTTGCCTCACTCGGCGGCACCATTACCATGCCGGCATGATTTCAAGGCGACTATTTTTCTCCCTGGCGGCCTTGGCCACCACGATGACCTGCGTCACGCCGGCGGTGCTCGCCGCGTCCACTGCGGACGAGAGACGCGATAAAATCCGTGAGATGCGGGAAGCGGTGCTGGCTGATCTCTACAAGGAAAAACCTGATTTGAAGGCCAGGATCAAGCAGGCCGCTGGCTACGCGGTTTTTTCCAACGTGGGCGTGAATCTCATCCTGGCCAGCTTTGCGGGCGGCCACGGCGTGGTGGTGGACAAAAAAGGCCGTGAGACCTTCATGAAGATGGGCTCCGCCGGGATTGGTCTTGGGCTCGGCGTGAAAGATTTTCGCGGGGTGTTTGTCTTCCATGACCAGGCCAAGCTCGATAAATTCATCGATAAGGGCTGGGATTTCAGCGGGCAGGCTGACGCTGCGGCCAAATCTGACGCCAAAGGTGCGCAGATTGGCGGCGCGGCCAACATCGCTGAAGGCGTCGAGTTCTACCAGCTGACCAAGAACGGCCTCGCCCTTCAGGCCACGCTCCAAGGCACCAAATACTGGAAGGACAAGGATCTGAACTGAGTTCCGTCCGCCGGGCTCATCAGGGTTTGGCCAGCACTTCCGCCTCGATGGGTTTGAGTTTGGTGGTTTCCGGATGATAGTCCGGGCGCGGAGTGAAGGTCGGCTTCAGGAGTTTCAGCTCTTCGATTTCCGTGAGCAGGAATGTCCGCCAGCCGGGCGGCGGTTCGCTCGCGCTGCCGCCCGACACCTGCCAGCCGAGCAGGGCAAGCCGGCCTTCCGTCACATGGCCCAGGGCGTGCGGCTCCGCGGTGCGCGTGTAGCCATGATAGCGGAACTGCACTATCCGCCGTTCCTGCAGGGCCTGCCGGATCAATTCCTCCGCGATGATCTTTGGCGCGGCGGCCACGACGGCCGGGCCTTGCATCCAGAGCAACAGCCCGGTCGCGCCCACGGCCCTTAGGAAGCCGCGCCGGTTCATTCTGGCCGGGAAGCTTGCGCCACCAAGGCGCCGGGTCAAGACTCGCCCGCCATGGACGCTCATACCCAGGCCCGCGAATTGATCGACGCCACGCACAGCGCTGATCCAAAGAAAGCCACCGGTGGCCGGGCCGCCGAGCTGGTCTATGCCGACCGGATGGAGGCGTGGGTTGCGCGGCTGGTGCCCGGGACACCTCCTCTGCTGCGGCTCGCCGCGCGCTGCCAGCACCTCGAGCGATGGAGCGTGCCGCGCGCGAGTTTTCCCGACGGCCGGGCCGGTTACCTCAAGTGGCGCCAGTCGCTTTACGGCAAACAGGCCGCGCGGGCAAAGGAGCTGCTGCTCTCCGCCGGCGTGTCTGCCACCGAAGCCGGCGACGTTGCAACCTGGGTGGCCAAGACCGGGCTGAAGACGAATCCCGGCACGCAGGCGCTCGAGGACGCGGCCTGTTTGGTTTTTCTGGAGAACGAAATCGAGGCGTTCGCCGCGCAGCATGCCGATTATCCGCCGGAGAAGTTCGTCGACATCCTCAAAAAGACCTGGCGCAAGATGAGCCCGCCGGCGCAGCAGGCCGCCCTCGGCCTCGACTTGCCGCCGGCCATTGCCGCATTGGTGCGCGCCGCGGTCACCAATGGCTGAGCCCATGAAAAAGTTTTCCCGCCGCGACGGGCAACCGGCCACTGTCCGGTCGCGACCCGTGGAAAAATCCGCCGGCAATTCCCTGAATGCGTGGCGCTGGATCCCGACGCTCTATTTCTGCGAGGGGATTCCCAATGTGGTCGTGACGAGCGTTGCTGTCGTGATGTTCAAGAATCTGAAGGTTTCGAACACGGACATCGCACTCTTCACCAGCTTGGCGTATCTGCCCTGGGTCATCAAGCCGCTCTGGTCCCCTCTCGTGGACCTGTTCGGGACCAAGCGCCGCTGGATTGTGCTGCTGCAATTTGCCCTCGGGCTCGCGCTGGCGACGATGGCCCTGGCCGTGCCCGGCCCGGATTTTTTCTGCTGCATGCTGGCGGTCCTCTGGCTCCTCGCGTTTTTCTCCGCCACGCATGATGTCGCAGCCGACGGGTTCTACCTGCTCGCGCTGCCGCCGCACCAGCAGGCCGCGTTTGTCGGCGTGCGCAACACCTGCTTTCGCCTGGCCACGCTTGCGGGCAAGGGCGGTCTCGTCGGGTTGTCGGGCTGGTTGCTGGGGATCACTGGCAGTGTCACGCAGGCGTGGAGCGGCATCTTCATTCTGCTCGCCGCGCTGTTTTTTCTGGCCGGATTTTATCACTTGTGGTCGCTGCCGGTCCTGGCGGATGACCACCGGGTGCGGCGCGCGCCGTCCGCAGCCGTAGATTTCCTGCTCGTTTTCAAATCTTTTTTCGCCAAGCCCGGGATCGGAATTGTCCTGAGTTTTCTTCTGCTCTATCGTCTGGCCGAGGCCCTCGCACTCAAGTTGGTCGAGCCCTTCCTCCTTGACGCGCGCGCGGTGGGCGGTTTGGGCCTGACCAACGGGCAGCTGGGCCTCGTGAATGGGACCTTCGGCGTCATGGCACTTTTAGCCGGTGGTTTGCTGGGGGGATATTTGATTTCGCGCCGTGGACTCCGGCGAATGCTCTGGCCGATGATTCTGGTCATGCATGTGCCGATCGCGACCTTCCTCCTGCTCGCGCTGACGCAGCCCACCAGCCTCATTGCCATCGGTGCAGCGCTGACCGTCGAGCAATTCGGCTATGGCTTTGGGTTCACCGCCTACATGGTTTACATGATGATGATCGCGGAGGGTGAGCACAAAACGGCGCATTATGCCATCTGCACCGGTTTCATGGCGCTGGGACTGTTGCTGCCGGGCATGGCCGCCGGCTGGATCCAGGAAAAGCTCGGCTACGTTGATTTCTTCGTCTGGGCCTGCGTCGCGACGCTCCCTTCTTTCGCCGCCGCCGCCTTGCTTAAGATTGATCCGGCCTTCGGGCGGAAGACCTGACCGGGTTTATTTGGCCACCAACACCGGGAAGCCGTGCTTGCGCAGCGCCCGGTGGAGTTCGCGGATATGGGCGTGGTCGCGCGTCTCGACCGTGCACACGGCGTTGACCGCAGACACATCCGGGCCGCTGAAGGCGCGATCGTGCTGGATGTCCTTGATGCTTGCGCCGCACGCGGCGACGACTCGCGTGAGCTCGGCGAGCCCGCCCGGCCGGTCGCTGATGACGGCGGTGAAGCGCGTGAGCCGGCCGTCATGCACCAGGCCCTTCTCGATGACGCGGCTGAGGATGGCCGGGTCGATGTTCCCGCCGCAAATTGTGAGCACGACTTTTTTGCCGCGCAGCCCGGGCAACAAACCCGCCATCAACGCGGCCAGCGGCGCGGCCGCCGCGCCCTCCACGACCGTCTTGTCGAGTTCGGCCAAGCGCAGGATGGCGAGGGCGATCCAATCCTCCGACACCCGCACCACCTGGTCCACGCGGTGTCGCGCGAGTTCAAAGGCGTTGGCGCCGACCTTGAGCACGGCGAGGCCGTCGGCAAGGGTTGCGCGGCGTGGGATCGTGACCGGGCGCCCGGCTCTGAGCGCCGCAGTGAAACTGGCCGTGGCAATGGACTCGACGCCGATGATTTTCAGCCGCGGCCTGAGCGTCTTGGCTGCAACCGCCAGGCCGGCGATGAGCCCGGCGCCGCCAATCGGGCACACGATGGCATCGACGTCGCGCACCTGCTCGAGAATCTCCAGCGCCATCGTGCCCTGGCCGGCGATGATGACCGGGTTGTCGAAGCCGTGAATGTAAGCGAGGCCCTCGCGGTCCACTAGGGTGTCGGCGTGGGCCCGGGCCTCGGCAAAGTCGCGGCCCTGCACCATCACCCGGGCGCCAAGTTTGCGGCAGGTGCTCACCTTGATAAGCGGCGCATAGTCCGGCATCACCACTGTGACCGGAATGCCCAGCAGTTTGCCGTGGTAGGCGAGGCCGAGCGCATGGTTGCCGGCGGACGCGGCGATGACCCCGCGTTTTTTTTGCGCGGGTTCCAACAGGAGCAGCGCATTGCGGGCGCCACGCTCCTTGAACGAGCCGGTGCGCTGCAGGTTGTCCAGTTTGCAGAAGATCCGGGCGCCGGTGATTTCCGAGAGTGGGATCGACTCCGGGCAGGGCGTGACCATCACGCCGCCGGTGATGCGCCGGCGCGCGGCGCGTATGTCTGCGAGGGTAACGGTCGCGGGGGATTTAATTGCGCCGTTCTAGCGCTCCCTTCGCCCCGTGCAACAAAGATGCGGGCTGGCTACTTGCCCTCGGGGCGCTTGTCGCCGTTCAGGAGTCTTTCTTCCATGGCCTTAAGGGCGGCGGCGCGCTCGGTGTTGTTCAGCTTGCCGTCGCCGTCTTTGTCAAAGCGTTTGATTATCTCTTCGCGCATCCGCCCGCCACCGGAACCACCCGGGCCGCCATTTTTCATGCGTTCGTCCCATGCTTTTTCAAACTCGGCAAGCTCGGCGGCGTTGAGTTTGTCGTCACCATCTTTGTCAAAGTGCTTGAGAATCTCCTCGCGCATCCGGCCACTACCGGGGCGGCCGCCGCCTTCCTTGCGCATTTCGGCGTGTGCGGCGGCCTTTTCCTCCTCGCTGAGCTTGCCGTCGCCGTCCTTGTCAAAGCGCTTGATCATTTCCTGCAGGCGCGGTCCCATTTCACACGCCCGTTGCGGCCGGGCCTTTTCCGGCGCGGGTTCGGTCTGGGCCGGCGCAGGAAGGGCGAAAAGCGTTGCTGTAAAAATATAGAGGGGTAAAGTGCTGGTTTTCATAGCCAGAGGTGTTACTGGGCTTGGTTGTCTAGACAAGACGCGCCTTCCCGTTCACGGTTACCACCCAGACCTTTCGACCATGTATCAGGTTACCTTCTCCGAGCAGAGCATGCGCGAGCTGAACCAGCTCGACAAAATGGCCCAGTTGGACGCGATCGATCCCATCAGCAAGATCCGGCCGTCGGATCTGGCCAAGCCGCGCGAGCCGTTGGGCAAGTTCCACCGCGCCGGGAAGGATTTTTACCGCCTCCGGGCGGGGGAATTCCGCTTCTATTTCGAGGTGCAGGGCGAGACACTGCACACGCACTACATCCTGCACAAATCCTCGCTGGAGGACTGGCTGTTCCGCATGAAGCTGCCGGTATCCGAGCAGCAACTGGTGGAGCAGCATTCCAAGTTCTGGAAATACCTCGAGAGCCTCACCAAGTAGGCCCGCCGCCATGTCCGACCTCGAGCAGCGCGACAATCCCTACAACGTCACCCAGGCCAGCCGGATTTATTTCCTGCCCAACCTGATGACGGCCGGAAATCTGTTCTGCGGCTTTGTTGCGGTCATTCTTTGCATCCAAGCCCGCCTGCTCACCGACAACGGCGAGTATGCCGCACTGCATGCGGGGCGGTCGTGGATTGCGCTCTACGCGTGGGCGGTGCGCTTTATCCTAGTCGCAGTGATCTTTGACTCCTTGGACGGCCGGCTGGCCCGCATGGGCGGGCGCACGTCGCTCTTCGGGGCGGAGTTCGACTCGCTGGCCGATGTCGTGTCTTTCGGCATGGCGCCCGCCCTGATGATGTTTTTCCTGATCCTGGCGCCCCGGGAGGAATACCAGTGGTTCCGTGAACTGGGCTGGTTCATCGCCTTTGTCTACCTGTTGTGCGGCGCCGTGCGGCTGGCGCGTTTCAATGTCATCACCAATCCGTTGCTTCACCGGGCCGAGGCGGAATCGAGCAAGGACTTCGTTGGTCTGCCGATTCCCGCGGCGGCGGGCACGGTCGCCTCGCTGGTCCTGCTGCTGCTTAACATGGCAGCCAACGCCCGCGAGGTGCGTCAATGGGCGCTGACCCTGCCGCTGTTGATGATCCTCGTGTCCTTTCTGATGGTCAGCACCATCCGTTACCCGAGTTTCAAGCAGATCAATTGGGAAACCCGGACCCGGTTTCGCACCTTCGTGCTGGTGGTCGTCTGCATCGCCCTGCTCGCCAAGCTGCAAGAGATCGCCTTTTTCTTCATCTTTATCGCGTATATTTTCTACGGTCTCTTTGCGCATTACCAACGCGGGGTCCGGCACGCCCAGATGCGCGCCTTGCGGCGAAAGGTTGTGAAAATGAAGCAGGAAAGTTCCGAATAACTTTCCTTCGTGAACAACCTGGCGGTTATTCTTTGTTATTCAGGTCGGCCTCACATA
>DATFUQ010000197.1:0-4172 GCA_035260745.1 Lacunisphaera sp.
CTCAAAGGTCCAAGCACATTGGTATCCGGTCTGGTGTCCGCCGTGGCCGGAGCGGTTGCAACCGCTCCGGCCACCTCGGGGTTCTGTCCGGGGTTATTCATCAACAGACTTCCTGAGTCAAAAAAGAACATACCATTGCACCGATGGACACGGATAATCCGGCCAAAAAAGGCGCTCCGTTGCGGGAGCGCCTCTGGAATCGTTCGCGGTCCTGCGCTACGCGCCGAGCTGGAAGCGGGCAAAACGGCGGATCTGCATGTTCTCGCCGAGCTTGGCGATCTTCTCGGTGAGGAGGTCCTTGATCACCTTGTCCTGCGACTTCACGAACGGCTGGTCCATGAGGCAGACCTGCTCGTAGTATTTCTCGAGTTTGCCCTCGATGATCTTCTGCGCGGCGGCCGGCGGCTTGCCCAGCACCTGGGCGGCGGCGATCTCACGCTCCTTGGCCAGCTCGGCCTCGGGCACTTCGTCGCGGCGGACATAGGTGGGGTTGGCGGCGGCGATCTGAAGGCAGAGGTCGCGGCAGAACGACTTGAAATCGTCCGTCTTGGCCACGAAGTCGGTCTCGCAGTTGACCTCGACCAGTACGCCGACCTTGCCGCCCAAGTGAATGTAGGACTCGATCAGTCCTTCCTTGGTGGCACGGCCGGAGAGCTTGTCGATCTTGCTGCCGAGCTTCTTGCGCAGGATCGTCTCGGCCTGCTCCTGGTTGCCCTGGGCCTCGTCGAGGGCCTTTTTGCAATCGAGCATCCCGGCGCCGGTCTTTTCGCGGAGTTCCGCAACCATGCTGGCTGTGACAACGGACATAATGGGGGGGCGTTGAGGATTAGACCTCGTCGGTGCTGACGGCGGATTTCTTGGCGCCGGTGCGGCTGGTGCGGCGGTGGGGCGCGGCGACAGGCTTGTCCTCCTCGATCAGGCCCTTGAGGTTGCCTGGGAGAACGATCTTATCAAGATCCACCTCGCCGGCGGCGTTGACCCCGGCCGCGGCGGCCTTGGCATCGGCGTGGGCGGTGCGGCGGGTCTCGCGATGGGCGAGGCCCTTGGTGATCGCCTCGACGATGGTCTCGACGATGATGCGGACGGACTTCGTCGCGTCATCGTTGCCCGGGATCGGGTAGGTGAGCTGGGTCGGGTCGGAATTGGTGTCAACGAGTCCGATGGAGGGAATGTTCATCCGCTTCGCCTCGGCCACGGCGATCTCCTCGTAGCTGGTGTCGATGATGAAAACCGCGCCGGGCAGACCGGTGATGCCGGAGATGCCGTCGAAGTTGCGGGTCATGCGGGCCATTTCGCGGCGGATGGCGGACTCCTCCTTGGAGGAGAACTTGGCCAGCTCGCCAGCGGCGTCCATCGCCTGGTATTTTTTGAACTTCGCGAGGGATTTCTTGATCGTCTCGAAATTGGTCAGCGTGCCGCCCATCCAGCGGGTGGTGACGTAGGGCATGCTGGTCGCGGCGGCGGCCTCGCGGATGAGTTCCTGCGCCTGGCGCTTGGTACCGACGAGCAGCACGTCATCACCGCTGGCGACGAGGTGCTCGAGAAACGCACACGCTTTCTCCAGCGCGGCATGGGTCTTCTCGAGGTCGATGATCGTGATGCCCTGGCGATGGTCGAAAACGTAGGGCTTGGAGCGCGGGTTCCAACGCTTGGTCTGGTGACCGAGGTGGACGCCGGCGTCGAGGAGGTCTTTGGGAGTGATATTCATTGATCTATGTCGGAACGAGACACAGGTCGGCCAAACTGGGCCGCCTTGCGATCGTAACTGCGGTTAAGGTTGCGGGTTAAAGGAACGGGAACGGCCGAAAAGAGACACCGCCCCCACCCTTGGCAAGACCGATTCTTTGGATTTTTTTGGTCCCGCAAATTCCGGCCCGGGAACTCGCTCCGCCTCCCGGCTCACTTCCTGCACAAGGAATGGCGCTGCAACAAGATAAACACCAGCCACAGCGCGCCCATGCCCGCCCCTGCGGCGAGCGCCAGCAGCCGCGCCAGTCCCGGCGCCAGATGATGCTGCTCGATCATGGTCGCGGTGAAGATGGAGGTGAACTTGATGACCGCGGGGAACGGATTGAAGAGAAGCGATCGGGACAGACTGGTATTGGGACCCGGGCAAACGCGCAATTGTCCGCCAACATGACAGTCATATCATATTCCGCCCGGGGTGAAACCGGGTGGCCGCCCACCCGTCCCATCCCCGACGAGACACTGGCCTTTTGGCCTAGGCCCACCCTAACCTTCCCGCAATCCTCCCATGAAAATTCGCATCCTGCCCTTCGCCCTGACCCTGCTGTTCGCTTTTTCCACCGCGGCCATTTCGTCCGCGCAGGAGAAGAGCGAGCACAAGGAACCCGAGACCGAGCTCGGCAG
The DNA here is from genome assembly GCA_035260745.1 of Lacunisphaera sp. GTDB lineage: Bacteria > Verrucomicrobiota > Verrucomicrobiia > Opitutales > Opitutaceae > Lacunisphaera. The sequence goes on from DATFUQ010000197.1 coordinate 2,371, forward strand.
GTTGATGGAGAAAAACAACGCCGCCTGGCGCAAACTGCGCAAGCAAGCCGCCGATCCCGCCAGCAACGCCAGTTCCGTTGAACTGGTTGCCACGCTTAGCCAGGGCATGACGAAAGCCCTCACTCTCAAGCCTGCCATGGCGGATGACGTGCCGGCCGCCGACCGGGAGAAATTCGTCGCGGCCTACCAGGCTGGCCTGAAGGAGTTCCTCGCCCAGCTCGACAAGCTGGCGGCCGCGTTCAGGGCCAATGACAACACCGGCGCCCAAGAGCTCATCAAGAAATTGGGCGCGATGCAGAAGGAAGATCACAAGGAGTTCAAGCGGCCCGAGCATTGAGCGGGGCGCGGTGGTTTGCCCGAGGCCGGTCACCCCTTTTCGGCAGGCCCCTTTCACCTGGGGCCGACGGTGGCCAAAGCGGTCGAGGTCGCCGTCGCCTACTACGGACAGCCGGGTAAATGTTGACGAAACGGCTCCTGCCCGGTGCAGTCTGGCGTTCGCCGTTCCAAGATTAACCCCATGTCGTCGCCCCTTCGTTCCCTGCTGAAGTTCCAAGAAAGCGGCCTGCTGCTCGTCATCCTCGCGCTGGGCCTGCTGCTCACGGCCTTCAGCGGCACGGTGCGCATTCCGCTGTTCGAGCGCGCCGCGGACGGCGGACGGCAGCGCGTGTTTACCACCAATGCGGCCGGCGAGCGCACGCCCGCTTTCGTGGAGAAGAACAAGTTTCTCAACGCGCAGAACCTCGCGCAGCTCGCCAAGGACACCAGCTTCACGGCCATCATGGCCGTCGGCATGGCGGTCGTCATCATCTCGGGCGGCATCGATCTCTCCGTCGGCGCAATCTACGCCCTCGCCTCCGTGCTCGGCGCCCTCGTGCTGCACCATTACGGACCCGACGGTGCCGCCGCGTCCGGCTTGGGCGTGTGGCTGGGCATCGGCGCCTGCGTCGGCACCGCCGCCCTGTGCGGACTCGTCAACGGCGGCTTGATCGTCGCCTTGCGCGTGCACCCGTTCATCATCACCCTCGGGGCCATGGCGATTCTGCGCGGCATCGCGTTTGTCGCGACCAAGGGCCAGTCAATCGGCGGTTTTCCGCCGGCCTTGCAGGAGTTCGTCCGCCAGGAGACTGGCGACGGACTCAGCCTGGTGCCCATGCTGGTGATGTTCGTCGTCCTGGTGCTCGGCTGGATCTTCCTCTCCCGGCTGGCGGCGGGCCGGCGCGTCTATGCCATCGGCGGCAACGAGCTCGCGGCTCGCTTCAGCGGCATCCGCGTCGAGCGGGTGAAACTCGGCGTCTATCTGCTCTCGGGCCTGGCGGCGGGCGTCTCGGCCCTGATCGCCCTGGGTTATTACGGCAGCGCCAGCTCGGGCGACGGCCAGGGTTATGAGCTCAATGTCATCGCCGCCGCCGTGGTCGGCGGGGCCAGCCTCAGCGGCGGCCGCGGCTCCGCCCTCGGCGTCGTGCTCGGCGCGCTCATCATCCAGATGATCAGCAGCGGCATCGTCATTCTCGGTATTGATCAAAACTACAGCCAGATCATCATCGGCACCGTGGTCATCGCCGCCGTCGTCCTCGACAACTTCAACACCTGGCTCGCCAAGCGCCGGCTCACGGCCAAGGCCGGCTGAGACAACCAGCAATTTTTGACTCCCGTCTTCATCCGTGCAATGGTATGTTCTTTTTTGACTCAGGAAGTCTGTTGATGAATAACCCCGGACAGAACCCCGAGGTGGCCGGAGCGGTTGCAACCGCTCCGGCCACGGCGGACACCAGACCGGATACCAATGTGCTTGGACCTTTGAG
>DATFUQ010000198.1:0-6614 GCA_035260745.1 Lacunisphaera sp.
TCTCGAGGGCGTCACGCACAGTATCTGCACGCTGGAGTTTGTCGATCACCGGCCGCTCTACGACTGGATCCTCGCCCACCTCAAACTGCCGCGCCCGTTGCCGCACCAATACGAGTTCGCGAAGCTCAACCTCGGCTACACCATTGTCTCCAAGCGCAAGCTCCTCACCCTCGTGAACGAAAAGGTTGTCACCGGCTGGGACGACCCGCGGATGCCCACGCTCTCCGGCCTGCGCCGCCGCGGCATCCCCGCCACTGCCGTCCGCGCCTTTGTCACCGGCGTGGGCGTCACCAAGTTCGACTCCCTCACCGAGGTCGCCGTTTTTGAGAACGCCGTCCGCCACGACCTCAACGCCGCCGCCCAGCGCCGGCTGGCCGTCCTCAAGCCGGTGAAGCTCGTCCTCACCAACATTCCCGCCGGCGAGGTCCTCGAATGCACCGCCACCGACAATCCACAGGATGAAAACCCTACGACTCGCACCATCGCCCTCACCCGCGAGGTGTTCATCGAGTCCGACGACTTCGCCGAGGTGCCGCCGCCAAAATACTTCCGCCTCAAGCCGGGCGGCGAGGTGCGGCTCAAATACGCCTGCATCATCAAGTGCGACGAGGTGGTGAAGGACGCCGCCGGCGCCATCACCGAACTCCGCTGCACCGCCGATCTCACGACCCGCGCGGGCGGCCCCAATGTGGACAAAAAGGTCAAGGGCACCATCCACTGGGTCAGCGCCAGCAAGTGCGTCGATGCCGAGGTTCGTCTCTATGACCGGCTCTTCAACGTCGCCGAGCCTGCCGCCGAGGATGATTTCCTGAAGGTCGTGAACCCGAAGTCGCTTGAGGTCGTCACCGCCAAGCTCGAAGCCTCGCTCGCCACCGCGAAGCCCGCCGACCGCTACCAGTTCGAGCGCCTCGGCTACTTCGCGTTGGACCCGAAGGACAGCGCCCCAGGCAAGCTGATCTTCAACAGGACCATCTCGCTCAAGGACAACTGGGCCAAATAAAAACCCGCGCCGGAGGGCGCGGGCTGAACGGACGGAAGTGGGAGCCGGTTACTTGGCGGACTTCTTCTTGTGCTTCCGGTGCTTCTTGTGGGCGGCTTTTTTGCCGCCCTTCTTGGCAATCTTGAGGGTCTTGTGGTGGCCGGTGGCGACAGTGTCGACCGGCTCGGCGGCGGCCTCGGCGAAAAGCCCGGTCGTGGCGAGGGCGAGGAGAACGAAGCAGTAACGGAGAGTATGTTTCATGGAGGTGACTGAGGTGACTGGTTAAAGGAAAAGACGACCGGGGATGGGCGCAGTTACGGCCAAATTTGCCCTTAAGTCAAAAATTTCTGCAACCGCGCTCGCACCCGCTCCTTGCCCAGCACCCGGAAGATGCTGGTGATGCTGGGACCGGTGTTGGTGCCGGTGACCGCCAGCCGCGCCACGGCCTGATAGTCACCGAAGCCGAGGCCGTGCTTCTCGGCCAGCGACTTGATGCCGGCCTCGATGGCCGTGTCGCTGGAGAAATCCATCGCCGGCAGCGCGGCGATCAGCTCGTTGAGCCGGGCCTTCGGGTCGCCCTTGGCCATCACCTTCTCCTTCACCTTGGCGTCGATCGGATAATCCTCGCCCCAGAAATAACCGGTGTAGGCGGCCAGCTCCTCGATGCCTTTGATCTTGGGCTGGGCCAGCAGCATGATCTCGCGGAAGTAGGCCTCGTTGACCAATGCGGTGGTGCCGCTGGGCTGTTGCCGGAGGTAGTCGCGGGCCAGGGTCACGAACCGGTCGTCCGGCAGCTCCAGCAGATAGGTCATGTTCATGTGCGCAAGTTTTTTGCTGTCGAACTTGGCGTTGGACTGATTGACGCCGGGCAGATCGAAGAGCTTCACGATCTCGGCAACGGACATCTTCTCGCGGTCGTCGCCGGGATTCCAGCCGAGCAGGGCGAGATAATTGACGAGCGCCTCGGGCAGGAAGAATCGCTGCTGGTATTCCTCGATCAGGGCGCCTTTGTCGCGTTTGCTCATCTTGCCCTGCCCCATCTCGGGTGACTTCAGGATGAGCGGGATGTGCGCGAATTTTGGGATGTCCTGAATCTTGACCTCGTCGAAACCCTCATAGAGCCACATGTGCTTGCTCGTGTTGGACAGGTGATCTTCGCCGCGGATGATATGTGTCACCTTCATTGTGATGTCATCCACGACGTTCACGAAGTGGAACACCGGATTGCCGTCGGAGCGGAAGATCACAAAGTCCTCGTCCTCCTGCCGCTCGACCTTGCCGCGGATCTGGTCGTCGATGACGACCGGCGGGGTCCTGACCTTCTCGACCTCCTTTTTGCGATGGTCGTCGAAAACCTTGTAGCGCTCGCCGAGCAGCTTGAACCAGACGGCGCCGTCCTTCTCGTAGGCCCGGCCGCTAGCGAGCAGCTTCTGCTTGTATTCCTCGTAGATTTTCCCGCGCTGGCTTTGCCGGTAAGGCCCGCAACTGCCGCGCTCACCCTGGCCGTCCGGATTCGGGCCCTCGTCCCAATCCATCCCCAGCCACTTCAGACTGTTGTAGATGAGCCGGAGAAACTCCTCACTGTTGCGCTCCTTGTCCGTGTCCTCGATCCGCAGGATGAACGTGCCGCCGGTGTGGCGGGCGTAGAGCCAGTTGAACAGCGCCGTGCGGGCGCTGCCGATATGGAAGAAACCGGTGGGGCTGGGGGCGAAGCGGACGCGAACCTGGGACATGAAAGATAGACAGGATTAACGGGATTACGTAGCCAAGGCTATTGATACGACAGGTGTGTTCATGTGAATCTTGTCAATCCTGTCAAAGAGTGCCCGGGTGAACCTTGGGCAGCTTCTCTGCCACAAACCCGTCGATCAGCCGCTGCGCTTCCTCGGCCGGCAATTGCATCCGGCGCTCCGCGAAGCGCGCCAGGTCCTTCGGCCAGGGTGCCCGCAGCAGGTAATCCAGTCCGGCCGGGCGCAGATCGATGGCGGCGCAGTGCAGCGCCTGGCGCGTCAGCGGCAGCAGCGCCGAGTGGCGCTCCGTCCAGCCGTTGATCGCAAACTCCAGATACAGACCCGGGTCGGGGCCGTAGAGTTTATCCCCCACCACCCGGTGCTGCAGCCACTCGGCGTGCGCCCTGATCTGGTGCTTGCGGCCCGTGAGCAATTCCACTCCGGCCAGGGTGAAGCCGCCCCGCACCAGCAGCGGGTGAAAAATCGTCACGGCCTCCTGCGAGCCCGCGCCCGCGACAACCCGCGACTTCACCGTGACGTTGGCGGTCGGATCAGGCCCGAGCGGCTGGTTGACCGTGACCGGCTCCGTGAATTCGCCCTCGAGCAGCGCCACATAAAGTTTGCCAATCTTCCCCTGCAGGATGGCTTTCCCCAGCCGGCCGCCCATCGCCTCCGTCTTCGCCAGCACGATCACCCCGCTGGTCTCCCGGTCGAGCCGGAAGACGAAGCGAATGACGTCGGGCTTGAACACCTCCCGCACCGCCCCGGCCAGGCTCGACCACGGGCCGTTCTTCGACGGGTGGCACACCAGCCAGCCGGGCTTGTCCAAGACTAACAGCTGCTCGTCGTCCCGGATCACCCAGGTGCGCAGCTCCGCTGCGTCCACCAGGGGCGGCGCGGCGGGAGGAAGTTCGTCGGCGGCACGGGTCATGCTTCTATTGCTCAAAAATTATTTCCTGATTTTATGCCGAGAAGATTTGCATCCCGGGGCAACCCGCGTAGAGCTTGGACCTGTCGAATGAAGCAGTTTGTTCCCAGCCACGGTCGGGTCGGTCCTCGGGACGGCAGCGACGGCAAAGGGAAAACTGGAACAGCCTCCATGAGGCACGGCGGATTTCACGCAGGCAACCCATAAGGAGATTCATGAACAAAACAAACCATCCTCACGAAGTCATCGTGTCCGGCATCCACCTCGAGCTCACGCCCTCCCTCAAGACCTACGTGCGTGAAAAGCTGGAGCGGCTGTTCCGACACCAGGAACGCATCGTGCGGATCAAGGTCGAGCTTGAGTGCGACCGCAAGCATGACCGCGAGCACAAGTTCATCGCCAAGGGCCACATCGTCATTTACGGCCCCGACATCAACGCCACCATCGACGCCGACGAGTGCTACAAGGCCGTCGACCTGCTGATCGACAAGCTCGACCAGGGCCTGCGCAAGCGCCACGGCCTGCACAAGGACAAGCGCAATCACCCGCACGCCATCGAATTTTCCGACGTCGAGCTGCCCAAGGCTATTTGAGCGCCGCCCGGCGTTCCGCCTCAGCCCGCCCGCCGGCGGGCTTTTTTTGCCTGAGTTTCGCGACGTGGTAACGCGCGAGAACTCAGGACAAACCCCGGGCCCGCAGCAGCGGGCAACGGGGTTGCCCCTACGCCGTCCGGCGTAACCGGCTGGAATTCAGTTTTCAAATCCGCCGCGGCTGCTTTCATGGACTGACCTCCCCCATGTCCGGTATCCTTGCCCTCTCCGGCCGCGGCCTCACCCTGGCACGCCTGCGCGCCGCCCTCGCCGGCGACCAGCGCCTGGCCCTCACCGCCGGGGCCCGCGCCCGCATCCGGGCCTCGCGCCGGATCGTCGACCGCCTCCGCCACGACCCCGCCCCGCATTACGGCATCAACACCGGCTTCGGCATCCTCGCCCACCAGCGCGTGCCGGCGGCGGACATCGAGCAACTCCAGGAAAACCTGATCCTGAGCCACGCGGTCGGCGTGGGCGACGAGGTCCCGGCCGAGATCGTCCGCCTGATGCTGTTGCTCAAGGTCAACGGCCTCGCCGTTGGCATGTCGGGCGTCACTCAGCGCGTCGTGGACTACCTCATCCGCTTCTACAACGAGGACGCCCTGCCCGTCGTCTACACCAAGGGCTCGCTCGGGGCCTCGGGCGACCTCGCCCCGCTGGCGCACATGGTCCTGCCGCTGCTTGGCCTCGGCGACATGGATTACCGTGGCAAGCGACTCAGCGCCACCGCCGTGCTCAGGAAACTCGGCCTCAAGCCACTCAAGCTGCAATCCAAGGAGGGCCTCGGCCTCATCAACGGCACGCAGTTCATGTCGGCCTACGCCGTGCATTGCCTGCTGCGCATCGACAACGTCGCCAAGACTGCCGACATCGCCGGCGCCATGACGCTTGAGGCCGCCCGCGGCAGCGCCGCGCCCTACGACGCCCGCATCCACGCCGCGCGGCCGCACCGCGGCCAGATCGACGTGGCCAAGAATCTCCGCCAGCTGCTCAAGGGTTCCAGGATCCTCCCGTCCCACGCCGACTGCGCCAAGGTGCAGGATCCCTACTCGCTCCGCTGCATCCCGCAGGTGCACGGTGCGGTTCGCCTCGCGATCGAGCACGCCCGCGCCGTCGTCGAGACCGAGATCAACTCCGCGACCGACAACCCGCTGGTGTTCGACAACGGCGACGTCATCAGCGGCGGTAATTTCCACGGCGAGCCGCTGGCCTTCGTGCTCGACTACCTCGCCATCGCGACGGCCGAGCTGGCCTCCATCGCGGAACGCCGCATCTACATGCTGCTGCACGGCGACACCATCGGCGACCTCAAGGTGCCGCGACTGCTCATGAAGGACACCGGCCTGAACTCCGGTTTCATGATCCCGCAATACACCGCCGCCGCGCTCGTTTCCGAAAACAAGATCTTCGCCCACCCGGCCTCGGTTGACTCCATCCCCTCCTCGCTCGGCCAGGAGGACCACGTCTCGATGGGCTCCATCAGCGCCACCAAGCTGCTCGAGGTCGTCAAGAACACCGAGACTGTCCTCGCCATCGAGTTCATGTGCTCGGCCCAGGGCCTGGAGTTTCTCCGCCCGCTCAAGTCCGGCCGCGGCGTCGAGGCCGCCTTCGCCGAGGTGCGGCGCTACATTCCCTCCGCCCAGGCCGACCGGCTCTTCCATAACGACGTCCAGACCGCGCTCGCCCTCGTTCGCAGCGAGCAGATCGCCGCGGCCGCCCAGCGCGCCGCCGGCAAACTTCTTTAATCCCCGCTACTGTCATCCTGAGCGTAGCGAAGGATCCAGCAACATGACCGCCTCGCACATCACACTGGATCCTTCGCTGCGCTCAGGATGACACGCATCATGTAATTTCTCGGCATGTCTCAATCCGCAATCCGCATTCCTAAATCCGCAATCCCGGTGGTTCGCGCGCCGCGGGGCAGCCAGCGCACCTGCAGCACCTGGGCCGCCGAGGCGGCCATGCGGATGCTGATGAACAATCTCGACCCCGAGGTTGCCGAGCGCCCGGCAGACCTCGTGGTCTACGGCGGGCGCGGCAAGGCGGCGCGCAACTGGCCGGCCTTCCACGCCATCATCGCGTCGCTGCAGAAACTCGAGCCCGATGAGACCCTGCTCATCCAGTCGGGCAAGCCTGTCGGTGTCGTGCGCACGCACGCCGACGCCCCGCGCGTGCTGCTGGCCAACAGCAATCTCGTGCCCAAGTGGGCCACGCAGGAAAACTTCGACGACCTGGAAAAGCGCGGGCTCATCATGTTCGGCCAGATGACCGCGGGCTCGTGGATCTACATCGGCACCCAGGGCATCCTGCAGGGCACCTATGAGACCTTCGCCGAGGTCGGCCGCCAGCATTTCGGCGGCACGCTCGCCGGCCGGCTCTGTGTCACC
>DATFUQ010000199.1:0-2916 GCA_035260745.1 Lacunisphaera sp.
CGCCCCGCGCTTCCCGCCGCATCACTGCATCCGCCCATGGCCGCCAAGCCGCACGACCCCACCCGCTACACCGAGCTGCGCAACCCGAAGGCGCTGCGCGACTATTTCATCCACGACAAGTTCGAGGCGGGCATCAAGCTGGTCGGCACCGAGGTGAAGTCCATCCGCGCCGGCAAGGCGCAGATCACCGACGCCTTCGCCCGGGTGGAGAAGGGCGGCGTGTGGCTTTACGGCGCCTACATCCAGGAATACTCGCACGGCGGCCCCGGCCAGCACGCCCCGCGCCGCGTGCGGCTGCTGCTCCTGCACGACACCGAGATCCGCAAGCTGTCGTCCGCCGTCGAGACCGGCGGCAAGACCATCGTCGCCCTCCGCATGTATTTCAAGCAGGCGCTGGTGAAGGTCGAGATCGCCACCGCTTCCGGCAAAAAGCAGTTCGACAAGCGGGCCGACGTCAAAAAGCGTGAGCAGCAGCTGGAGGCCCGCCGGGCGCTCAAGCACCACCGATGAAAAGAAAACTTCCTCACCGCGTCACCGTCCGCGTGCCGGGCAGTACCTCGAACTGCGGGGCGGGCTTCGACACGCTCGGGCTCGCGCTGAACATCTACAACGACATCACGCTGACCCGCGGCGACTGGCGCGGCGCGCAGGCGGCGACGCAAGCCGAGGCCGCCGGGCTCGACATGGCGGACGAGGCATCGCGGCTGTTCTTCGTGCGCGCCGGGGTGGAGGAGTTCGGTTTTGAACTGAGCATCACCGGCGAAGTGCCCATCTCGCGCGGCCTCGGCTCCAGCGTTACGCTGCGGGCCGGCGTGGTCGCGGGCCTCAACGAGCTGGCCGGCGCCCACCTGGACAAGGACGACCTGTGCAGCCTGGTGACGCAGCTCGAGGGCCACCCGGACAACGCGACGCCGGCCGTCATCGGCGGCTTTTGCGTGGCGCGCTGCGACCCGCACACCGGCGAATTGCTCGGCGTGTTCCGCAAGCCCATCGGCCGCGACCTGTGCTTCGTCGTTGTTTCGCCCGACCAGGAGCTGGAGACCAAGAAGGCCCGCGGCATCCTGCCGAAGGAGATTCCCTATTTTGACGCGATCAAGAGCGTGAACAGCGCCGCCTACGTGGTGGCGGCCTTTGTCTCGGGGGAGTACGACCGGCTGCGCGACGCGGTGTGCGATTTTCTGCACGAGCCCTACCGGCTCCCGCTCATCCCCGGGGCGAAGTCGGCCATCGAGGCCGGCGTGAAGGCGGGCGCGCTGACCGGCTGGCTGAGCGGCAGCGGATCGAGCGTGCTCTGCGTGGCACGGCCGCGGCTGGCGGCGAGGGTGGGGCGGGCGATGGCGGGGGCGTTCACCGCCCACCGGCTGCCCGCGACGATCCATCTGCTGCGGGCCGACAATTCAGGCCTTCGCGTCCTTAAACGGGTTTCGTGAGGAGATGATCTTCGGCGGATTGGAGTCGGGCCAGTATTTCACGACTTCATCGGCCAGCACCGTCCACTTGAAAGGTTTCCGCACGATGGCCTTCAGCGACGGCACGGCGGCCAGCTCGCGGTCGGTGAAGGTCATGTTGTAGGCGGTGATCATCACGACCGGAATGGTCGGGTTGATCTTCTGCACGGCGGCGATGAACTGCAGGCCGTTCATGTCCGGCATCTGGAAGTCGGTGATGATGATGCCGACGTTCAGGCCGGGCAGGGCGCGCAGCGCGTCGGCCGGCTTGGTGTAGCCGTGTACGGGACACAGGAGGTGATCGCCCAGCAATTGCTGCAGCAGATCGATGTAGGAGAACTCATCGTCGACGAGGACGACGATTTTGCCTCCCGTTGAGGGCGGAGATTTTGGCATGGTTCAGGTTTGGCCGCGGCCCGACGGCAAGGGCTTTTCTAGAGGAAAACGGCTTGCCGTAAAGCCGATTAAGTCTTCCAACCCCGCATGCTGCACGTCGTGCTCTTCCAGCCGCAGATCCCGCAAAACACCGGCAATATCGGCCGGATGTGCGCCGTCACGCGCACCCGGCTGCACCTGGTCCACCCGCTCGGTTTCGCGGTGACCGACCGGAATCTCAAGCGCGCCGGCATGGATTACTGGCACACGCTCGACGTGCACCACCACGCCGACTGGGCGGCGTTCAAGGCCAGCGCGGCCGCGCCGCAGCGGTTGTGGCTGTTCACGACGCATGCCACGCAAAGCTTCTGGGCTGTGCGCTATGCCGACGGCGACGGGCTGGTGTTCGGCAACGAGGAGGCGGGGGCGCCCGACTGGCTGCATGCGGAACTCGGCGAACCGCAACGAGTGAAAATCCCGCACGCCAACGCCGGGCTTCGCTCGCTCAATCTCTCCACCGCCGCCGGCATCGCGACCTACGAGGCGCTCCGGCAGGTGGGCTGGCCACCCGCTTGAAGGCCGGTTGGGCAGCCCGGCCAATTGGATGGCGATGGGAGGTCCTTATTTTGCCGGCGGAGCCAGTTGCTTGTTCAGCCATTTTTTCGGCAGGTCCACATTGAAGTAGAGGACACCCTCCCGGCCGGACTCGGTGTCCTTGACCTGCATCACGTCGAATTCACTGCCGTCATGCTCGACGAGTGACTGGTTGGTCGATTCCAACCGCAGGATCCGCAGCACGGTATACTCCTCGTCCACGCTGATGACCTGGAAAGCGGTGGCGTAATCATGCCCGGTGCCGCTGCGCAGGATCGAATCCACCAGGCTCATCCACTGCTCCCGGACCTTGTCGGCGTTGTCGGCGTCGCCCGAGGTCCGGTAAGCGGTGGCGAGGATGATCAGCAGGTCGATGTTGTATCTGGACAGGGCCAGCCCCTTTTGGGCCTCGGCGATGGCCTCGGGGAACTTGTCCTTGCCCAGAAAATCAAAGGCCGCCTTTCGGATGGTGCTGATTTTTGAATTGTACGGGTCATAC
>DATFUQ010000200.1:0-17038 GCA_035260745.1 Lacunisphaera sp.
GGGCCTTTCACTGCCCGACCACCTTCCAGCATGGCCCCGATCACCAAGAGCTACGAACCCCGCGACGTCGAAAAGAAGTGGTATGCCGCGTGGCTGTCAGCCGGTTGCTTTGCCGGGAAGGTGAACCCGGCCCGGTCGCCCTACTGCATCATGATTCCGCCGCCCAACGTCACGGGCGTGCTGACCATGGGCCATGTGCTGAACAACACGCTGCAGGACATCCTCGTCCGCCGGGCCCGGCTTGAGGGCAAGGAGGCCCTGTGGCTGCCTGGCACCGACCACGCGGGCATCGCCACGCAGGCCGTGGTCGAGCGCGAGCTGCGCAAGCAGAAGAAAAACCGACGCGACCTCGGGCGGGAAAAATTTCTCGAGCAAGTGTGGTCATGGCGCGAGGAAAAGGGCGGCATCATCCTCCAGCAATTGCACGCGCTCGGCGCGTCGGCCGATTGGAGCCGCACGGCCTTCACGATGGACCCGGCCTACTCGCAGGCGGTCCTCGGTGTGTTTGTGGATCTCTTCCGCAAGGGCCACATCTACCGCGGCAAGCGGATGGTGAACTGGTGCCCGGCCAGCCTCACGGCGCTGTCCGACGAGGAAGTGATCATGAAGCCGGTCAAAGGCCTCATCTACCAGGTGCGCTACGAGCTGGCGGACCAGCCGGGCAAGTTCATCGAGGTGAAGACCACCCGGCCCGAGACCATTCCCGGCGACGTGGCCATTGCGGTGCATCCTGATGACCCGCGCTACACGGCGCTCGTGGGCCAGAAGGTCTGGCGGCCGCTCGTCCGCGCGCAGATTCCGATCATCGCCGACGCGGCGGTGGACCGGGAGTTCGGCTCCGGCGCGCTCAAGATCACGCCGGCGCACGACAAGGTGGATTTCGAGATCGGCCTGCGGCATAAGCTGACGCCGGTCGACGTGCTCAATCCCGACGCCTCGCTCAACGCGCTCGCCGGCCCGGAGTTGGTGGGCCTGGACCGTTTCGCGGGCCGCAAGAAAGCCGTCGAGCTGCTCAAGGAGTCGGGCGCACTGGTGAAAGAGGAGCCCTACGAGAACAACATCGGCTACTCCGAGCGCGCCGACGTGCCGGTCGAGCCGCGCCTGACCTGGCAGTGGTGGCTGAAGTATCCGCGGGTCGAGGAGGCCAAGACGGCGGTGCGCGACGGCCACATCAAGTTTTATCCCGAGCGCTGGTCGAAGGTCTACCTGCACTGGCTGGAAAACATCCAGGACTGGTGCATCAGCCGCCAGCTATGGTGGGGGCATCGCATCCCCGTCTGGTATGCGAAGGGACTCGACAAGGAGAAGCTCACCGAGGCCGACCTCGCCGACCCGAAGAAGGTGCATGTGTCGCTCGAGGGTCCGGCCGATAAGACCGGCTGGGTGCAGGAGGACGACGTGCTCGATACTTGGTTCAGCTCCTGGCTCTGGCCGTTTGCGACGCTCGGCTGGCCCGACCAGGACGCGATGGCCAAGGCCGGCTACGATTATTTCTACCCGACCACGACGCTCGTGACCGGCCCGGACATCATCTTCTTCTGGGTGGCGCGCATGATCATGGCGGGGCTGGAGTTCGTTCGTCCGGGCGAGCCACTGGAGCGGCGCATCCCGTTCAAGAATGTTTATTTCACCGGCATCATCCGCGACGCGTCGGGCCGCAAGATGTCGAAGTCGCTCGGCAATTCGCCCGATCCGCTCGACCTGATCACGAAATACGGCGCGGACGGCCTGCGCTTCGGCATCGTGTCGATCGCGCCGCAGGGGCAGGACATCCGCTTCCAGGAGGACCGCATCGAGTCCGGCAAGAATTTCTGCAACAAGCTCTGGAACGCCTGCCGCTTCCGGCAGATGAGCGGCGACATGGTCGACAATTCCACGCTCGGCGCCATCACCGTCCGGCTGGAGCCGGCGAAATTCGACGCCGACGACCACGCCATTCTCGCGCAGTTGCTCACCACGACGCGCACGGTCGACCGCTGCTTCGCGGAGTTCGAGTTCAGCGCGGCGGTACAGGCGCTCTACGGTTTTTTCTGGAATGATTTCTGCGACTGGTATGTGGAGGTTTCCAAGACCAAGCTGCAGGACCCGGCCACCAAGGCGAACTGCCTCGCCATCCAGGACCTGGTGCTGCGCCAGACGCTGCTGCTGCTGCACCCCTTCACGCCGTTCATCACCGAGGAGCTGTGGCACCTGCTCGGCTATGGCACCGCGGGCGCGTTCCTGATGCGCGACACCAACATCGAAAACGCCTCGCAGATCGCCGGGCGCGAGGTGAAGCTCGACACGGCCGCGGCGGCGCAGGTGGAACAGCTCAAGGCGGTGGTTTCGCAGATGCGGGCGTTCAAGGCCGAGCATGGCGAGGCCGCCAGCAAGGCGTCCGAGTTTGTCGTGGAGACCACCGATGTTCACTGGGCGGTGTTGAAGGCGAATCTCTCCAAGTTGAAGCGCATGATGGGCGCCACGGCGATCAATCGCGGAGCCATGTCGTCCGATGCCCCCGCGATCGTGACGGCCTTCGGCTCTTGGAATCTCATCAAGCAGCTGAAGGGCGACCCCGCCGCCGAAAAGGTGCGGCTCAAGAAGGAGCTCGAGGCGATCGCTAAGCACATCGCCGGCACCGAGGCGCGGTTGAACAACAAGGCCTTCACCGACAAGGCGCCGGCGGCGGTGCTCGACGGGGCGAAGAAGCAACTGTCCGACCAGCTGGCCAAGCAGGCCGAGCTGAAGCGCCTGCTCGCCGCGCTTGGCTGATTTTATGAAGACGCATCTCCGTTTTATCCTGGCCGGTCTGCTAGTCGCGACCGGCCTGTGCGCGGCAGACTATCCCGCGCCGGTCGAGGGCGATTTTGTGCTGAAGGATTTCGCCTTCCGGGCGGGCGGGAAACTGCCTGAGCTGCGCCTCCACTACCGCACCGTTGGCACGCCACGGCGCGCCGCGGGCGGGAAGGTGACCAATGCCGTGCTGATCACGCACGGCACCACCGGCAGCGGAGCGCAGTTCCTGTCGCCGTTGTTCGCGCCCGAGTTGTTCGGCCCCGGCCAGCCGCTGGACGCGACAAAGTATTTCATCGTGCTGCCGGACGGCATCGGCCATGGCAAATCGAGCAAGCCCAGCGACGGCCTTCACGCCAAGTTCCCAAACTATGGCTACCGTGACATGATCGAGGCGCAATATCGCCTGCTGACCGAGGGCCTGGGCGTGAACCACGCGCGGCTCGTCATGGGCACTTCGATGGGCGGCATGCACACCTGGCTGTGGGGCGAGACCTATCCGGAGTTCATGGACGCGCTGATGCCGTTCGCGAGTCTGCCGGTGCAAATTTCCGGCCGCAACCGCGTGTGGCGCCGGCTGGCGATCGATGCCATCCGCCACGACCCGGAGTGGCAGGGCGGGGATTACGCGAAGCAGCCACCGTCGCTGCGCACCGGCGCGGAAATGCTCTACCTGATGAGCAGCAATCCCGTGCTGCGGCAGGCCGAGACGCCGACGCTGGCCAAAACCGACGAGACGCTGGATGCGTTTGTCGCAAATTATTTCAAGACCGGCGACGCGAACGACCACCTCTATGCGCTCGAGGCCTCGGCCGATTACGACCCGAACCCGGGCCTGGAGAAAATCAAGGCGCCGCTGCTGGCCATCAACAGCGCCGACGACCTGATCAACCCGCCGGAGCTGGGCATTCTCGAGCGCGAAATCAAGCGGGTCGCGCACGGCCGGGCGGTCGTCATCCCCTTCAGCGACCAGACCCGCGGGCACGGGAGCCACACCGTTGCGGCGCTGTGGAAGGCCGAGCTGGTGCGCCTGCTGGCGGAAACCGGGCCCTGATCGTCGCCTCGGCGCTTGCCTGCGGGCGGCGGTTCTCTCTAGCTATACCCCTTCATGAAAAAAGCCCTGATTACCGGCATCACCGGCCAGGATGGCTCCTACCTCGCCGAGCTGCTGCTCGAGAAGGGTTACCAGGTGCACGGCATCATCCGCCGCGCCTCGACCTTCAACACCAGCCGCATCGACCACCTCAATTTTGACCGCCACGCCAATGGCGCGAAGCTCACGCTGCACTACGGCGACCTCGCCGACGCGGTGCAGATGGTGAAGCTGCTCTACGAGCTGCAGCCGGACGAGATCTACAACCTCGCGGCCCAGTCGCACGTGCGGGTGTCGTTCGACATCCCCGAATACACCGGCGACATCGACGGACAGGGCGCGTTGCGCATCCTCGAGGCCATCCGCGAGGCGGGGCTGGTGAAGAAAACGCGTTTCTACCAGGCGTCGTCGTCCGAGATGTTCGGCAAGGTGCAGGAGGTGCCGCAGACCGAGAAGACGCCGTTCTGGCCGCGCTCGCCCTACGGCTGCGCCAAGGTCTACGCCTACTGGCTGACGGTGAACTTCCGCGAGAGCTACAAGCTGCACGCGAGCAACGGCATTTTGTTCAACCACGAGTCGCCCCGCCGGGGCGAGACCTTCGTCACCCGCAAGATCACCCGCGCCGCCACCCGCATCAAGCTGGGCCTGCAGGACTCGCTCTACCTCGGCAACCTCGACGCCAAGCGCGACTGGGGCTACGCCAAGGAATACGTCGAGATGATGTGGCTCATGCTGCAGCAGGACAAACCCGACGACTACGTGGTCGCGACCAACGAGACGCACAGCGTGCAGGAGTTCTGCGAGGCCGCCTTCGGGCACCTCGGGCTGGACTGGAAGAAATACGTGAAGCACGACACCCGCTATGAACGCCCCGCCGAGGTCGAGCTGCTCATCGGCAACCCCGCCAAGGCAAAGAAGCAGCTCGGGTGGAAGCCCAAGGTGAAATTCAAGGAGCTGGTGAAGATCATGGTCGAGCACGACCTCGAGCTGGCCAAGCGCGAGGCGCAGATCGCCAAGCTGCCGAAGTTTTAGGAATTCGTGGCCACGAAACACACGCATAGGCACGAAATGAGCCCGAGTCTGATCCATGAAGCTGTTCATCGCCGGACATAATGGGATGGTGGGCGCCGCCCTTGTGCGGCGTTTCCGCGCCGAGCCGGGCGTGACGCTGCTGCTGAAGACCCGGGCGGAGCTCGATCTGACCAATCAGGCGGCCACCGCGGCATTCTACGCGGCGGAAAAGCCGGACGCGGTCCTGATGGCCGCGGCGAAAGTGGGGGGCATCCACGCCAACAGCACCTATCCCGCGGAGTTCCTGTTCGAGAACCTGGCCATCGCCACCAACGCGATCAACGGCGCCTGCCGCGCGGGGGTGAAACGGCTGCTCTTCCTCGGCAGCTCCTGCATCTACCCGAAGCTCGCGCCGCAGCCGATGCCGGAGAGCAGCCTGCTGACGGGGCCGCTCGAGCCGACCAACGAGGCCTACGCCATCGCCAAGATCGCCGGCCTGAAGCTCTGCGAGTATTACCGCAGGCAGCACGGCGTGCTCTACCACTCGGCGATGCCGACCAATCTCTACGGTCCGGGCGACAACTACCACCTGCAGAATTCGCACGTGCTGCCGGCGCTGATCCGGAAATTTCACGAGGCGAAGGAGGCGGGGCGCGCCGAGGTCGTGGCGTGGGGCACGGGGACGCCGAAGCGCGAGTTTCTACACGTCGACGAGCTGGCGGAGGCATGCGCGTTTTTGTTGAAACTCCCGGACCCGCCCGACCTGATCAACATCGGCACGGGCACGGACGTGACCATCAAGGAGCTGACGGAACTGGTGGCGCAGGTCACCGGCTTCAAGGGACGCATCGCCTGGGATGCCACCAAGCCCGACGGCACGCCGCGCAAACTCATGGATGTTTCACGGCTGTCCGCGCTGGGCTGGAAGGCCCGGGTCGGTCTGCGCGAGGGCGTGGAGAAGACCTACGCGAGCTACCTGGCGGAGAAGGCCGCCGGCACGTTGCGGACTTAAACGGAAGTTAGCTGTAGCGGCGCTCCATGAGCGCCGAGGTCTCAGGGACGGCGGTCACAGACCGCCGCTACAGACGTTGACGGCGGCGGATTACCCCGCCAAGCTGCAGTTGCTTCGCACACATAACCCACCCTAAACATGTCCACCCCGTCCGACACTCCGCCGCCCGCCGCCGCTTCGGCCACAGAGGATCGCACCGTCGCCATCCTCACTTACCTCACCATCATCGGATTCATCATCGCGATTGTGATGCACAGCAGCAAAAAGACCGCCCTCGGCACCTTCCACCTGCGTCAGGGACTGGGCCTGTTCATCACCTGCCTGGTTATTTGGATCCCCTGCGTGATCATATCCTTTATTCCGGTGGTCAACCTGCTGATGGTCCTGCTGTGGCCGCTGATCGGGATTTCCTTGTTTGTGTTCTGGCTCATGGGGCTGATCGCGGCGGTGAACGGGCAGCAGAAGCCGATGCCGGTGGTCGGCGCGCATTACCAGAAATGGTTCGCCGGCGCCTTCACCTGAGAGCCGGACGATTCGCTGGTCCCCCGGCCGCCCGCACCCCGGGCGGCTTTTTTGCGGCCGACCGGCCGGACTGACTTTCCGCTTGCGGCGTGGGCGCTCCTGCCAACGGTGGGAGCCACCCATGATCGCACCCGAAACCTTTTCCCACCTCGAGAACATCAAGAAGCGCGCCGGCTACTTGTGGAGGTTTCTTTGACGTCGAACAAAAGCAGCGCGAGATAGAGGCGATGGAGGCGGAGATGGGCGCGCCGGCGTTCTGGAACAACCCCGAACGCGCCCAGAAGCACATCGCCAAGCTCAACAACCTGAAGAAGACCATCAGCGGTCTCGTGGCCTTCAACAAGCGGCTCGACGACGCCGCGGTGATGGTGGAGCTGATTGAATCGGCCTCGCCCGCCGAGCAGGAGTCCCACGCCAAGGAACTCAACGGCGCCGTGACCGTCATGGTCGAGGAACTCGACAAGCTTGAGATCGCCTCCTTCCTCACCGGCCAGTTCGACCGCAACAACGCCATCTTCAGCCTCCAGGCCGGCGCGGGTGGCACGGAGTCGAACGACTGGGCCGACATCCTCTTCCGCATGTATTCCCGCTGGGCCGAGCGCCGAGGTTTTGGGATCGAGCTCATGGATGTGCAGCCAGGCGACCAGGCCGGCATTTCCAAGGCCACGATCCTGATCAAGGGCGAGAACGCCTACGGCTACGCCAAGGCTGAGCGCGGGGTGCACCGGCTGGTGCGCATCAGCCCGTTTGACTCGAACAAGCGCCGCCACACCTCGTTCTGCGCGGTGGACGTCATCGCCGAGATCACCGAGGAGATCGCGATCGACATTCCCGAGGACGAGATCCGCACCGACGTCTACCGTTCCTCCGGCAAGGGCGGCCAGGGCGTCAACACCACGGACTCGGCGGTGCGCCTGACGCACATCCCGACGGGCATCGTGGTGGTGTGCCAGAACGAGCGCTCGCAGATCAAGAACAAGGCCGCCGCCCTGAACGTCCTGAAGGCCCGTCTCTACGAGAAACGGCTGGACGACAAGCGCAGCGAGATGGAAAAATTCTACGGGGAGAAGGGCGAGATCGGCTTCGGCAGCCAGATCCGCAGCTACGTGCTCCAGCCCTACCAGATGGTGAAGGACCTGCGCACCGGCGTGAGCACCAGCGACACCCAGGGCGTGCTCGACGGCGACCTCGACCGCTTTATCTACGGCTGGCTCCGCGCCGGCTGCCCGCGCCACCGCAATAAGGACATCCAGATGGATGATTGAAAATAATTCAAAAGCCGGGAAACCCTGAAATTGAAACATACTTTGCCAATCCTGTTTTTCTGGCTTCTGAATCAACATGCCTGAGCTGTCCCACGAAACCCTTCGCTCCGCCTTCAGCGCCCAGTCGCTGTTTGAGGACAAGACGTGGCAGCTCTCGCCGCAGGCGTGGCCGCTGACCCCGGAGCAGGTGGCCGAGCTGGAACAGATCGGCACCGCGTGTCTGGAATTCCACGCGGCGCTCGAGACGCTCTACCTTCGCTCCGCCGCCGGCAAGAATCTCCTGCGCAACAAGCCGCTGCTCGCGCCGTGGGCGGCCGACTACCTCGACCGCGGCAAGCCCGCGGGCCTCATCGCGCATGCGCGCGACCCCAAGAATCGCGGGGCGTTTCCCACCGTGCTGCGGCCGGACCTGCTGCTGACCGACGACGGGTTTGCCCTCACCGAGCTGGACTCCGTGCCCGGCGGCATCGGGCTGACGGCATTCCTGAACAAGCTCTACGGCGGCGACCCCGACCCGGCCGTTCTCGGGCACGGCGGGGCGATGGTCGAGAATTTCCACCAGGCGCTCGCGGCGCTGCGGCCGGCCTCGCGCAATCCGCTGATCGCGATTCTGGTGAGCGACGAGGCGGCCACCTACCGGCCGGAGATGCAGTGGCTCGCGGAGCAATTGCAGCGGTCGGGCCGGCGGGTGTTCTGCATGCGGCCCGAGGACGTGTTTCCGCTCGGCGGCGAGCTGTTCTTCGACGTCGAGGGCACGCCGGAGAAGATCGACGTGGTCTACCGTTTTTTCGAGCTCTTCGACTGGGCGAATGTGGGGATCGCGGCCGAGATCATGGAGGCGTGGGCCAGCGGCGCCGTGGCGATCGCGTCGCCCATGCGGCATTTTCAGGAAGAGAAGCTGGCGCTGGCGCTGTTCCACCACCACCTGCTGCCGGAGTTCTGGGCCGAGTCGGTCAGCGCCCGCAGCCTGAAACTGCTGCGCCGGCTGATTCCGCCGACGTGGGTGATGGATCCGGTGCCCCTGCCACCCGGGGCGGTGCTCGACGGGCCGCGCGTCGGCGGGCGGATGCCCAACGACTGGCGCGACCTCATCGGCGCGTCGCAGAAGGAGCGCGACCTCATCATCAAGATCAGCGGGTTCCACGAGACGGCGTGGGGCGCGCGCGGCGTTATCCTCGGCAGCGATTGCTCGCGGGAGGAATGGCAGGCGGGCATCGAGCAGGCCCTCCGGCTGGCGCCGGCCAACCTGCACGTCCTGCAGGAATACCGGAAACCGAAGCGCGTGTCGCACCCGTTGTATGAAACGCCCGAGGCCGGCCGCCCCGCCGTGGTCGCGGCGAAGGCGGGACGCCTGCGGTTGTGTCCCTATTATTTTGTGGTCGGCGGTCAGGTCCGCCTGTCCGGCGCGCTGGCGACCTTTTGCCCGCCCGACAAAAAAATCATTCACGGGATGGTCGATGCAGCCTTGCTCCCGTGTAGGGTTTTCTCCTTAACGTAAGGCGTGTGTAATTTCGCCGCGCTGATCCGGTTCGAGTTGTCCCGCCGGAGGGGGTGCGTGCTGGCCGGCGCGCTGCTGCTGGCCGCGCTGACCGGCTGGGGCCAGTCCGCGCCGACCGCCGAGCTGGATGAAATTCGCGCGCGGGCCGGGAAGTCCGACCCCGAGGCGCTCAACACCCTCGGCAACATCTACACCAACGGGCTGCTTGGCGAGAAGCGCGACTTTGCCGAGGCGTTGAAGTGGTATCGCTCGGCAGGCGACAAGGGTTTTGCCGCGGCGCAATTCAACCTGGGACTCGCGTACGAGCTCGGCCGCGGCGTGCCGGCGGATGAACGGCAGGCTTTCAAGTATTACCTCATGGCGGCGGAACAGGGATATGCCGCGGCGCAATTCAACGTCGGCAACATGTATTCGACCGGGCGGGGCGTCGCGCAGGATTTGTTCGAGGCCAACCTCTGGTATAAGCAAGCGGCGGAGAAAGGC
This sequence comes from Lacunisphaera sp., assembly GCA_035260745.1. Lineage (GTDB taxonomy): Bacteria > Verrucomicrobiota > Verrucomicrobiia > Opitutales > Opitutaceae > Lacunisphaera. The sequence continues at coordinate 9,657 of DATFUQ010000200.1, forward strand.
ATCGTCGAGGCGTTGTTAAACCTGGGGGTGGCGTACGAGGCCGGCCGGGGCGTCAAGAAGGACGAGCTGCAGGCCGCGCGCTGGTATAAGCAGGCGGCGGACCGCGGTCTTCCCAGCGCCCAATACAATCTCGGGGTGCTCTTCGAGGACGGCCGCGGGGTGGCGAAGAACGAGATCACCGCCGCCGGGCTCTACCAGAGCGCGGCGGAGCAGGGCTACCCGCCGGCGCAGAATAATTTCGGAGTGATGCTGGCGGATGGCCGGGGCGGCCTGGCCAAGGATCCCGTGCAGGCCTATGTCTGGCTCAACCTCGCGGTGGAAAACGGCTCCACGCCGGCGGCACGGGATTTCGTGGCCAAGGCCCTCACCCCCGACCAACTGGCCGCCGCCACGCGCCTGCTGGCCGAGCGCCGTTCCGGCAAGGCGCCGCCGGCTGCCCCGGCGGGCGCCGCGGTCCCCGTCGCCGCGCCGGAAAATTCCGCGACGGCGAGCCGCATGGCGGAACTGACCGCCGCGCTCGAAAAGGCCCGCCAGGCCAACACGCAATTTGCCGAGACCAACCAGCGGCTCGAGCTGGAGAAAGCCAGACTCGAGCAGGAACTCACCCAGGGCAGCGAGTCGGGCAAGCTGATCGAGCAGCTGCGCGAGCAAAGCCAGCGGCTCGCCGGGCAGGTGCAGACGCTCATCGCCGACAAGGAGGCCGCCGAGCGCGAAGCGAAGGTGTTTGCCGCGCAGTTCAAGGATGTGGCGGACGAGCTGGCCCGGCGGAAAACCGCGGGGCCGGTCACCGCCGCGTCCGCGATGGATGCGACGAAGCAGCAGGGCGAGATCACGGCGCTCCGGATCAAACTGGGGGAGGTGACAAACTCACTGAGCCAGTTGCAACAGGAGAGGGACACGCCGGCCGCGGCGGAAAGCGGCAAGTATCCGGTGGTGGAGGGCGACAAGAGCGCGATCATCGCCAACCTGCAGCGGGACAACGCGCGATTGAACGACGAAGTGAAGCGCTCGACCCGCGAACTGCTTTCGCTCAACTCCCAGCTCCGCATGCTGCGCAACCAGGCCGGCAAGCCCGCCACTTCGGGGACCGCTGACAACACCGCCAGCGCCGAGGTGCGCGCGGAAAGCCAGCGGGTCGCCAGCAACAACGACCGGCTCCAGGGCCAGCGCGACTCCGCAGTGAACGACGCCGAGACGCTGCTGGCGCAATTGAAGGATGCGCGCAGCGAGATCACGCGCCTGAACGCCGACCTCGGCCAGTTGCGCGCGGCGCGCCAGTCATCCGACGCGGCCAGCGACCAGCTCGGGCAGCTCACGAGCCGCATCCGCGATTTGGAAGCGCAGTTGAAGCAGACGCAGGCCAGCCCGCCGGCGCCGGACAACTCCCAGGCCCTGGCCCAACTGCAGCAGCAGGTGAAGGCGTTGCAGGGCGAGAAGGCCGACCTGGAAAAGTGGTCCCAGACCCTCGAGAAAAACATCAACGAGAAGTCTGCCGCCATCAAAACGTCCGACGCCAACGGGATCGACCTCAGTCAAAAACTAGCTGAAGCGCAAAAGCAGTTGGATGACGCCACCGCAGCCCGCGGCGCGCAGGAGCAGCTGGCGCAGAAACTCGCGCAGGAGAACCGCACCCTGACCGACCACGTCACCCGGGCCGAGGAAGCCCTCGCTGCGCAAGCCGCCCGGAAACCGGATACCACCCAATTGGATCAGCTCAGTAAACGCCTGACTGAATCCCAGGAACGAGCGGAAAATCTGAGCCAGAAAGTGGCGCAGGCGCAGAAGCAGCTCGATGACGCCACTGCGGCTCGCGGGACCCAGGAGCAGTTGGCCCAGAAACTCACGCAGGAGAACCGCACTCTGACGGATCGGACCACCCGGGCCGAGCAGGCACTGGCCGCGCAAGCTGGGCAGAAGCCGGACACCACGCAGCTGGACCAGCTCAATCAAAAGCTGGCGGAGGCCCAGCAACGGGCGGACAAGCTGACGCAGGACAATAATTCACTGGCGGAGAAGGTGACGGACGAGCACCGCAGCTTCATCGCGGCGCAGACCCGGGTGGCCGGGCTCGAGCGGGATATGCGCGAGGCTCAGCAGGCGAAATCGAGCGACACGGCTGGCCTGGACGATTTGAAGAAGCAACTGGCCGAGGCTGGCTCGGCGCTGGAAAAGAGCGGCGCCACCGTGGCCGAGCTGACCGCCGCCAACGACAAACTGGAAAAAGATCTGGCGGAGGACCGAAGGATTCTGGCCAGCATGGAGGCGTTGCGCCTGGAGCTGGCCCGAGCCCAGCGCGAGGCGGGGCAGGTCACCGCGCTCCGCGAGGAGAACAGCCGGTTGCTAAAGGCGGCGGACGAGGCGGCCGCGTTGCGGTCGAAGAACGACCAGCTGGCGCGCGACAACGCGCAACTGACCGGCTCGTTGAACGGCAGCCACCGCGAGCTCGACCAGGCACAGGGCCGCGTGGCCGAGCTGGAGAAGCAGCTGGAGGGTGCCCGGACCATCCACCCGCGCGACGGGGACGACACGAAAAAATTGCAGACCGAGCTCGCCGAGGCCAGCCAGAGCACGGAGAAGCTCAACGCCACCGTGGCGGAGCTGACCGCGGCGAATGACAAACTGGAAAAGGACCTGGACAGCGCCCGGAAGTCCACTGAGGCCGCGCTCACGGCCCAATCGCAGGCCGCCTCGGCCGCGCAGCCCGACGCTTACAAGATGGAGATCAGCACGCTGCAGGCGCGCGTGAAGGAACTGGAAGGCCAGATGGAGGAGGACCGCAACAACTCCGCCAAGGAGGTCGGCACCCTGGCTGCGCAGTTGGCGCGCACCCGCGAGACGAACAAGTCACTGACCGAGGCCAACCGCGCACTGTTGAACGCGAAACAATCCGACACGCCCACCGTCGACAAGGACCAGTTCGACCAGTTGCAGGCGAAGGTGCGCGACCTGTCCGCCGTGGGCGAGGAGTTGAAGCGCCAGAATCAGAAACTCACCGACGACGGCCAGCGCCTGGCCACCGAGCGGGAGACCTTCAAGCAGCAGCTGGAGGAATCGCGCAAGGTCGCCACCACGGTGCCGGGCCTGACCGATGAGAAGTCCGCGCTGCAGGAGCGGCTGGAGGCCGTGGGCGCCCAGCTGGTGAAGGCCCAGCAGGAGATTGACGCCCTGCAAAAGGACAACGCCGACGCCACCTCGCAGACCGTGGCCGTCAAGCAGGAGGCGGACAAGGCGCTGGCTGACCTCGCGGCCCTGCAGGGCCGCACGGCGGATGCGGAAAAGGCGGCCGAGGTGCACAACACTTCCGTGGCCGAGCTGACCGAGGCCAACGGCAAGCTGGAGACGGAGCGCAACGACCTGCGCAAGCAGGTGACAGTCCTCCGCACCGACAACACCCGGCTCAGCCAGACGGCGGGCAGCCTCGAGCAGCTCAAGGCCGACTCCGACCGCAGCGCGCAGCAGAACATCGAGGCGCTCACGGCGCAGCTCGCACAGACCCGGCGCGACCTGCAGAGCGCGCGCGACGCCAATTCCCGCCTCGTGGAGGGCAACGTAAGCCAGGAGCGCGCCAATGCCGCGGCGCTCGCCCAACTGCGCAACGAAAACAGCGCCCTGGTGGCGCGCCTGACGCAGGCCCAGGGCACGCTCGACCAGATAGCCGCCACCGCCCGGCTCGGCACGCCCGCCTCGACAATCGCGTCCGGGGGCGCGGTTCCGACCCGGCCGGTGACACCCCCGGCCGCCACGGTCGAGGTGCGTTTCCACACGGTGGCGGAAGGCGACTCACTTTCGCGCATCAGCATGCGCTACTACGGCACGCCCAATCGCTGGCAGGAAATCTACAACGCAAACCGCGACGTGCTGCAGGGTTCCGCCGTGCTCCGCATCGGCATGCAGCTGCGGATTCCGTGAGGTAGATTTGCAGCGGCGGTCTATGACTGCCGTGTTGCCAAGGGATGGCGCTCATAGAGCGCCGCTACAGCACGACCACAAAAAAGAAGGACACGCCTTGCGACGTGTCCCTCCGTGATTTTCTGCGATTGAAACGATCAGGCGACGGCGAACTGGCCGGCTGGCAGCACCGGAGCGGAGGACTGCTTCGCCAGCTGGTTGAAGAAGCTATCCCGGCGTTCGCGGGCCGTCTTGACGTCCTTGGTGCCCAGGGAACGGCGGATGCGCTCCTTGGTGAAAGAAGTCGGATAGACGGTATAGTGCAAAAACCACGTTCCGTTGTTGTTCCAGAGATGGTGGTTTTGATTCGCTTCGCTGATGCGCAGCGAGGCGAGGGTGATGAGGTTGTTGGTGGACATGATGCGTGAGCGGTTGATGGTTAGTTAATCGTTCGCGCACCAGGGTTTTTCCTGAAAACGAAAAGCCGCCTGAGGACATCAGGCGGCTTGTTCGCTTTTTTGGAGGAGTTTTTTGTTAGAAGGTTTGACCCCTCTCACATCCGGGTGACTTGCGTCACTCGAAACCACCGTGATCACTCCTAGACCCGGTTGGCAGAACCGGCTGTTGCCAGCCGATCCTTTCCTGATGCAGGGCCCAGAGTGCAAACCTTCGCGTCAGAAGCCAGATTAATTTTCAGTTGTTGAGTCAGGTTGTTAAGTATGAGCCGGCAAACGGCTGATTTTTGCCCATTTACGGCAAAAATCCTCGGTGAAAAAAACTTTCGCTGGTGATGCATGCCAAGGTCGGACAAAGGCATTACCCAATCCGGTCTCCGGCAGAGAGCGTCGGTGGGGAAATCGAGGCCGCCGGGTGGCTACGGCTGAACCGACAGGGAAGTCACGGCGAAGGCGCGGCGCCCGTCCGGCCATTGCACCTCGGCTTCGATCCAGTGCGGGCCGTCGTGCACCGGCGTAAACGTATAGCTAAGACCCGTGCCGAAGGCCGGCTCCTGGTCGCGCGCTTCCCACACGATCCTCGTGCCACTCAGGTCGGTCTCCGCAAGTTGCAGGGTGACCGTCACCGGCTGGCCGACGCGGGAGGTGGTGGTGACGGGGCCGGTGATCGTGGCGGTGGTCGAGCGCCACGGCTGGCCGGCGGACGAGGTTTGCGCTGCAAGCCACGCGAGGCCGGCGAGGCTGCGCGCCGTGTCGGTCGAGGAGGATTCGGTGGTGACATTCCAGAAGTCCGCCCAGCGGTCGTAATATGGATAAGGCGCGGTCTGCGAGCCGTCGGCGGGAAAGCACAGCTGGGTGAGTTCGCTGCCGTAGGTGCCCGTCCAGGTGAAGCCCTCCTGGATGTTGCCGAGCGGGAGGCCGGTCTTGGGCAGGATGCGCCGGTCGTTGGCCGAGTATTGGTCGACGGCTTCGCGCTGGCGTTTCCAGCCGAGGCCGGTGACGTAGGTGGTGTTGACGGGATTGCAGCCACCCTCGTAGTTCAGGTTGCGGAGGATCGCGTCGAGATAGGCCGGGCTCGGGTTGAGCTGCTGGGCGGCGAGAAGATCGAACGCCTGCACGTTGGAGTAATACCAGCCGGCGCCGCGCGAGCGCTTGGTGGGCTCGGGGAAACTGGTGCCATAGGCGCTCTGCTGCGACCAACGGAGCTGGTCGTTGGCGCAGGCGGTGATCGTGGCCTCGCAGTTGGTGAGGTAGTTCGCGTTGAGCGTTTCCACCGGCAGGCGCCCGCTGCGCGCGGCGAACGCGTAGCTGCGCACGGCGTTGCCGTAGCACGCAAACATGCGCCACCAGCCCCATTTGAACGTGGAGGGACTCGTGGGATCGGGGAACCAGGACTCGAGCGTGTCGCGATACTGCCGGTCGCCCGTCGCGAGGAACATCTCGCATGCCGCCCAGGCGAGTTCGTCCCGGTCGGTGAAAATATCGCCGAACTGCATGATCTTTTGATACGCGCCGTCCTTGCCGTAGCGCGCGATGGCGTTCGTGAGGAACTGCCAGCCCAGTTGCGCCTTCTGCCAATACCGCGCGGCGTCGGCCGGAAACTGCTGCTTGAAGCGCGGCGACGAGGCGATCTGCGCCAGCGCCGCGGTGGCGGCGGCGGTCGACACGGTGTTCTTCGGCCAGACAACCTCCTGGTCGCCGTTCTCGGGCAGCACGTTGTTCTCGTATTCGCGGTTGATCGGGTAGGTGGAGTAATAGAACCCGCCGTCGGCGTCCTGCATGCGGGCGAGGAAATCGGCCTCCCATTTCGCCTCCTGCATCACGTCGCTGAGGCCGTCGCCGCTTTCGGGCAGGCCGAGGTTGTCGAGCGCCGCCACGCCCGGCAGCGCGTCCGCCGCGAACATGAGCGAATGGACGAATTGCGCGCAGTTCCACGTGACCCGGCTGTAATTGCCCGCCTCGAAGTGGCCGCCGGACGCGTCCACCGACGGCTGGTTCACGAACGGAAAGAGCTGCGCGGAGGGACTGGTGAGGCGCGGCGCGGTCTGGGGCGGGTTGTCGGGGTTCACCTGCGAGGCGTAGTTCGCGATCGTGCGCCAGGTGAAATCAAACGGCGCGGAATTGTCGGCCGGCACGAGCGCCGGCGCGGTGTGATCGGCGGCGTGCGTGAACCGCGTGAAGGGCATGGCCACGTCGAAGCCGCTGCGCTGCTCGAGCAGGCCCAGCGCGTAGGTCCGCGCGAAGTCCATCGCCACGCCGTCGTGAATCAGGAACGGCAGCGAGGCGCCCATGCCCGGCACCATCAGGCGGTAGTCGCCCGGCGTCGTGAAGCCGCTGAAGTCGGCCTCATAGACCTTCTGGTAGGGCGCGGGGGTGTAGGCGTAGCCGGCATCCTGGCGCAGCGTCAGTGCGCCCGAGAAAACGACGGCGCCGCTGCCGGCATCCACGATCGAGTAATTCATGGACGGAAGGTCCATCTCGCCCAGGTTGCCGAGATAATGGCCGACGAGGGCCTTTTTCGGATAAGCGGGCAGGTAGCCTTCCTGATTCACGTGCAGCGCCGGGCTGTAGCGCAACGGATCGGCCGTGGCCGCGAACTGCACGGCGGCCGGCCACTGCGATCCGTCGTTGGTCACGGCGACCGCCTGGCCGTCCGCGATGGCGCCGGCCAGACGGAGATAGAGGTGGCTGGCGATGCGCGGATCCCAGGGGTTCAGCGACGCATGGAGCGGCCGCCGCTTGAAGCCCGTGCCGGTGACCGGGACGCGCTGCCCGGCGACGCGCACGTCGATCTTGGCCGGGTCGGGCGAGGTGAAGTTTCCGTTGGCGTCCACCCAGTCCCAGCTGTCCACGCGCGCCGGATTCGGCTGCTTGGTGTTGATGAGGACGAGTTCCAGCAGGTCAGGGGCGAGAATGTGCAGCGTGTGGTCGCCCGGTGCGGGCACCTGCAGATCCAGATAGTCCACGTGGCTTGCGGGTGGAGCGGGATCGGCGGCGGCGGTGGATTTCCCCGTCAAATCCCACGTCGCACGGCCGTCG
>DATFUQ010000201.1:0-6637 GCA_035260745.1 Lacunisphaera sp.
TACCGCAATAGCTGACCCCGACTTTCCCTATGAATAACAAGCCGCCCCGTACCCTTTTTGCCCTCTGGCTTGCCCTCGCGCTAGCAGTCTTCCCAGCGCTCCGTGCGCAGGAAACCCCGCCGGCCGCTCCGGCACCTGCCGAAAAATCCGCCCCAGTGGACAAACCGGCTGAGGCAAAAAAACCTGCTGCGCCTGAAGCGACAGCGGAAGGGGAGAAGCCCGCCGGGGATAGCGCGGCTGCCGGGGAAGCGGCCGCTGCTAAGAACAGCACCGCAGAGCAGGCCGACAAAGATTCCTCCGAACCGGCCAAACCGTCTGCGAAAGAAAATAAAGGCAAGCGGCTGCACGGCATTCGAGCGGGAACGCATGGCCTGCGCCATTCCGATAACGAGCGCGTCAGTTTTTTCCAGGACAGCACCCTGGCGGCCGGCGAGCAGGCTGATGCCGTGGTCTCCATTTTTGGATCATCCACGTCGGCCGGCGAAGTGAGTAATGCCGTGGTTTCCATTTTTGGATCATCGACCTCGTCGGGCGAGGTCGGCGATGCGGTCGTCTCGGTCATTGGTAATACGCGGGTGACGGGTGGCACCGTGGGCGATGTTGCGGTGGCAGTCATGGGCAGCACCTACGTCAACGGCCATGTGCAGGGCGGGGTGGTCGCCGTGCTCGGCAACGTCGAGTTTGGTCCCGACGCCGTGGTGGATGGCGAAGTCGTTTGCGTCGGTGGCGAGGTGATTCGCGATCCAAAGGCCGTCCTGCACGGCAATATCCAGCATATCGCAATCGCGGGCCGCTATATGAACTTCAACGGCCTGAATGCCTGGTTCACCCAGTGCCTGCAATATGCGCGGCCGCTGGCTTTTAGCCCGCACCTGATGTGGGCGTGGTGCATCGCCCTGGCGTTCCTGGTCTTTTATGTCCTCGTGGCGCTGGTGGCGCCGGAGGGGGTGAAGAAATGTGTGCAAACCATCGAGGAGCGGCCCGGCAAATCCATCCTGGCCGGCGTGCTGACCCTGTTGCTGACCCCGGTGGCCTACCTGCTGCTGGTCCTCACCCTGGCCATTGGCATCGGATTTGTGCTGATTCCGCTTTTTTCCCTGGGATTGTTTTTCGCCGGGCTCTTCGGAAAAGTTGTGATGCTGGCTTGGCTCGGCCGGCGCATCACGAAGCTCTTCGGTGACGGCCCGCTGGCGCAGCCGGTCTTTGCCGTGCTCATCGGGGGTGCCATTGTGCTTGGACTTTACACGGTGCCCATCCTCGGATTTGTCGTCTACAAGCTGCTGGGCTTCCTCGGACTCGGCGTGGTGATTTACACGCTGCTGCTTATGCTCAAGAGCAACCGGGCCGCGGCCGCCGCCAAGGCCGCCGCTGTCGCGGCCAGCCGGGCGGCCGCAGCCGTCCCGCCGACTGCGGGCGAGGTGGCGGGGGCCGCGGTGACCATGCTGCCGCCGGTCATCTCCGCCGCGACCCTGCCCCGCGCCGGATTCTGGCGGCGCATCGGCGCGACCTTCCTGGATTTCATCTTGATCGGCATGGTGCTGGGCATGCTCCACGGTATTTTCCATTGGAACAACGGCGGCGGGCTGCCGCTGTGGTTCGCCATCTACAACGTCGTTATGTGGGCGACCAAAGGCACCACCATCGGGGGCATTGTCTGCGGGCTCAAGCTGGTGCGGCTCGACGACCGTCCGGTCGACTGGGGCGTCGCCATCGTGCGCGGCCTGAGCGCCTTCCTCTCGCTCGCCGTAGCCGGCCTCGGCTTCATCTGGGTCGCCTTCGACGACGAAAAGCAATCGTGGCACGACAAGATCGCCGGCACCACCATCGTCCGGGTGCCCAAGGGCACGCCGCTGCTCTGAAAGCTGTAAGCAATAAGCGGTAAGCTTTAAGCGAAGGCAGGGGTTTCGACCTAGCCTGTTCCTTTGCTGGACTTGGACACTCCAAGCTCACAGCTTACCGCTTAAAGCTTAAAGCTTATGGCTTCATCACCACTCGTCGGGATCATCATGGGCAGCGCCTCCGATTGGGAGACGATGCAGCACGCGGCCACCACCCTCCGGGCGCTGGGCGTGCCGTTCGAGAAGCGCATCGTCAGCGCCCATCGCACGCCCAAGCTCATGGCCAGCTACGCCGAGTCGGCCGAGCGCCGCGGACTGAAGGTCATCATCGCCGGCGCGGGCGGCGCGGCGCACCTGCCGGGGATGACCGCCTCGTTCACTGCGCTGCCGGTGCTCGGCGTGCCCGTGGAGTCGCGGGCGCTCAAGGGCCTCGATTCACTGCTCTCGATTGCGCAGATGCCCGGCGGGGTACCGGTGGCCACTTTCGCCATCGGTCCGACCGGCGCACTCAACGCCGCGCTCTTTGCCGTGGCGCTGCTCGCCCAAGGGGACGCGAAGACGCTGCGGGCGTGGAAAAAATTCCGCGCCACCCAGACCGGAAAGGTGCTGAAAACCAAGCTGCCGTGAGCGCAGGCCAGGCGATTCTCCCCGGGAAAACCATCGGTGTGCTGGGCGGCGGGCAGCTCGGCCGGATGTTGGCGCAGGCCGCCACGCGCCTCGGTTACCGGGTGCACATCTACGAGCCGCAGGCGAACTGCCCGGCGGGCCAGGTGGCGCACAAGGAGGTCAACGCGGCCTACGACGACCTCGCGGCACTAGCCGCCTTCGCGAAGGAATGCGACGTGGTCACCTATGAATTTGAAAACGTGCCGGCGGCGCCGTTGAAGGCGATTGAATCGCGCACGCAGTTGCGGCCGCACTGGAACGTGCTGGAGACCTGCCAGAACCGCTCCCGCGAGAAAAACTGGCTAAGGCAGAATAATTTTCCGCACGCGAAATTCGAGGAGGTCGCCGCGGGCGGGGACATTGTCGCGGGCATCCGCGCGGTCGGCGTACCCTGCGTGGTGAAGACGGCGGACTTCGGCTACGACGGCAAGGGGCAGGTGAAGGTGAGCGACGAGGCCGGCATCGTCGCGGCGAAGGCGGCGTTTGCCGGCCGGGCCTGCGTGATTGAGCAGTGGATTGATTTTGCCTGCGAGGTCTCGGTGGTGATGGCGCGCTCGGCGAAGGCCGCCATCCGGCTGTTTCCGCTGGTGGAAAACATCCACACGAACCACATCCTGGATTTTTCCATCGTGCCGGCCCGGGTCGCGCCGGACGTAACAGCGGCGGCGGAGAAAATGGCGCGGCTCATCGCAGAAAAAATCGGCCTCGTGGGCGTGATGGGCGTGGAGATGTTCGTGACCAAGGACGGCCAGGTGCTGGTGAACGAGCTGGCCCCGCGCACGCACAACAGCGGACACTACACCATCGACGCGTGCGCCGTTTCCCAGTTCGAGCAGCAGGTCCGCGCAATCTGCGGGCTGCCGCTGGGCGACACGCGGCTGCTTTCCCCCGTCGTCATGGTGAACATTCTCGGCGATGCGTGGGCGAAGGGGGAACCGAAATGGGACGTGCTGCTCGCAGAGCCGGCGGTGCGGCTGCACCTTTACGGCAAGGCGGAGCCGCGACCCGGCCGCAAGATGGGGCACTTCACCGTGACCTCGCGGGACGCCGACATGGCGTTCGGTTTCGCCCAAAAAATCAAGGCGCGGCTTTGACCGTGCCTTGGGACGAATCAGTTGCCCTGAGGCTTGGGCGCAGGCGGAGTCGCGGGAGTGGGTGGCGGTGGCGGACGATCCGGCGCGCCGTTGTCCATGACATATTTCCATGAGCCGTCGGGCTGACGCTTCCAGATGGTGAGAAACCAGCCGCCGCGCACGCGTTCCTGGCCGTCCGGGCCCGGGCCGCGCGATTCGTAGCGACCGTAGTTGTAACCCATCGTGCCGTCGTCCGACACATCCGTGTAACAGGCGGACCAGGTGAGCGAGAGGCCGGGCTGGTCGGGACCGATGCGCTCGAGCACGGCGGCCGGGCCGCGGAATTTGCGCGGGTCGGTGTCGATAAAGGCGACATCCGGCGCGGCAAAATACGAGAAGGCGGCGAGCAGGCCCTTCTCCCTGGCCATGGCGCAGAAGGCGTCCTCCATGGCAGCGACCTCGGCTTTCAGTTTTTCCTTGTCGGGATCCGCCTTCGCCAAGGCTATGGCGGACAAGGCGGCGAATAATATGCAGGCGGCGATTCGTTTGATCATGGTGAACGGGGGAGGGTCAAAGCACGGTTGTGCGTCGGTCCGGGGCGAGACGACTGCGACGAAATCTCCGGCGCCGGGGCCGGCGCGCGGTTAATTGCCGGCCGGCAAGACGAGCCCGCGACACTCGCCGAGGCCAATGCGCCGGGTGCCGGGGCGTTCGCAGTAACCGCGCAGGATGACCTCGTCGCCGTCCTGCAGAAATTTGCGCTCTTCGCCATTGGACAATTTGAACGGCTCGGTGCCACGCCACGCGAGCTCAAGCAGGCAGCCGCGCGAGTCCTTGGTTTCACCCGAGACGGTACCGCTGCCGAGGAGATCGCCGGGTTGCAGATTGCAGCCGTTGCTGGCGTGATGGGTGAGGAGCTGGGCGAGCGTCCAATACATTTTTTGGAAACTGCCCGAGGACAGGCGGTGTGGCGCGTGACCGGCGGCGCGCATCTGCGCCGTGAGCAGCCAGACTTCCAGCATGAGGTCGAGGCCGCCGTGCCCCTGGTCGGTCGCATCGGCGAGGTAGGGGAGCGGCGCTGGATCCCCCGCGAGCCGGGGGAAGGCCGGGACGCGGAACGGTGCGAGCGCCTCCATCGTCACGACCCAGGGCGAGATGGTGGTGGCGAAGTTTTTCGCGAGAAACGGGCCGAGCGGCTGGTATTCCCAAGTCTGGATGTCCCGGGCGGACCAGTCATTGAGCAACACCACGCCGAAAAGATGATCGGCCGCCTGCGCCAGCGGTATGCGTTCCCCTAGCGGGTTGCCCGGGCCGACGAACACGCCCAACTCGAGTTCGTAATCAAGATTCTGGCACGGGCCGAAGCGGGGCGCGGGGGCGTCGACGGGCTTGAATACTGAAACATTCCCCGCAGCTTGCTGCGGGGTTTCCCGAGTGGAATTAGGACGCCGCCCGGCTAGCCCTACATCAGATGGGGCGGCGTTCAACTGACCGTGCGGCCGGCGCACCGGTGTGCCGCTGACGACGATGGAAGAACTGCGCCCGTGGTAACCGATGGGCACCCATTTGTAATTCGGGAGGAGCGGCTGGTCGGGCCGGAACATCGAGCCGACATTGGTGGCGTGGAAAATTGACGCGTAGAAATCGGTGTAGTCGCCGATGTGCGCGGGCAGCAGCATCTGAGCTTCGGCCTGGGGCAGGAGGCAGCGCTGGACTTTTGCCCGCCGCGGCGCGGGACAGGAATCGGCACCGAGCAACTCACTAAGCCGGGCGCGCAGGTCGCTCCACACCGCTGGACCGCAAGCCATGAGGGCATTGAGCGTCGGCTGCTGGCAGGCAGAGCGGGCGGCCGGCGGGAGAAGGTCCGCGGCCGCCGCCAGGTCGAGGATCTGATCACCGATGGCCGTGCCGACCCGCGGGGTGGAATCCGGCCCCCGGCGGAAGACGCCATAAGGCAGGTTTTGCAGCGGAAAGTCGGCCGTGACGAGATTGGCGGACTCAATCCAGCTGCGATGGCCCGGCTCATGGGTTTGGTTGAGTGTCATATAGAATGTCATAACAGGGCTGCCGGAGCTTGGGTGTTATTGCCTGAGTTATCGGATTAGGAGAAGGGCAATTGAGTCAACCGGACTGACAGAGTTTCTTAGTCGAGGCCTGTAAGGTGTTGATAGGGTTGCACACATTTATTTAAGGGCAGCGGGTCGGTGTTTTTACAATTACAGAAATAGATATTGCTGTTGGGCGTTAAAATAGTTCATCTCGGCGCAAGAAATTAGCCGGTCACGGGTAGTTTCTTGCCAACACAACACACTCCGAACTATGAACAATAGCTCCGTAAGTTATCTACGGAAGCCCTTGGCGCTGCTATGCGTCGGGCTTTCCCTGTTCGCGGCCAACGCCGCTTTTGCCCAGTCACCCGCCGTGGCGGACAAGAAAGACGAAACGATCAACCTCGATAAATTCACAGTTACGGGTTCTTACCTGCCGCTTACTGCGGAAGTGAGTGCCAGTCCGGTTGTTATTCTCGAGCGCAGTCAAATTGGTCTGACGGGTGCGACCGATCCCCTGAAGCTACTCAAAACCCTGACGCCATTCTTTTCCGGCAACGGCAACGTGGGTCAGGAATTAAACAACGGTGGCAATGGTTCCACCAACATCGCGTTACGCAATCTCACCACCTTAGTGCTCCTCAACGGTCGTCGGACCTCCGGTGACTTGAGTAACATCCCGGTCGCCATGATCGAGCGGGTAGAAATCCTGAAGGACAGCGCCTCGACCGTTTACGGTTCGGACGCGATTGGCGGTGTCGTTAACTTTATCCTGCGCAAAAACTACAACGGCTTTGAAGTGGGTGGCCGCATGAGCCGGGATGGCGGGAACGACTACCGGACCAAAGAAGCATGGCTGGTGGGCGGAGTGACCATGCCCGGTGGCTTCATCACGGTCGGCGCACAGTATTTCGACAACAGCCAACTGGGTACCACCAAGCGGCATCTGGCAGTCTTGACGATTGAAGAACTTAACGCACTGGGCAATGCTCCGGGCAATCCGCCTAATTAT
>DATFUQ010000202.1:0-5055 GCA_035260745.1 Lacunisphaera sp.
CGGAAGGCCGGGCGAAGACGGGCCTGCCGGTGAAGCTCATCGGGATTTTGAGCCGCACGTTCGGACCCGAGGCGTGCAAGGTTGAGCTCGAGGCCCTGTTGACGCAGCGCGCCCACCTCGCCGCGCTCGACCTGGCCGGCGACGAGAAGAACTGGCCCGCGGAGCTGTTCGTGGAGCATTTCAAGCGCGGGCGTGATGCCGGTTGGGCCATCACGGTGCACGCCGGCGAAGCCGGCGGAGCGCCGAGCGTGTGGGCGGCTTTGCAAAAGCTCGGGGCCACGCGCATCGGGCACGGCATCCGGGCGATCGACGACCCGGCGCTACTCGACCATCTCCGCAAACACCGGATCGGCTTGGAAATCAACCTGACGAGCAACGTGCAGACGAACACGGTGCCGAGCTTCGCCGCGCACCCGATGAAGCAGTTTCTCGCCCGCGGCCTGCTGGCGACGATCAACACGGACGATCCGGTGATCAGCGCCATTGACCTACGACATGAGTTCGAGGTCGCCGCACCTGCGGCGGGGTTGACGGCCGATGAAATCACCCAAGCCCAGCGCCATGCCTTGGAAATAGCATTCCTCTCAACCAGCGAACGGGCCGCCTTACGGACAGCGAAGGCGCGGCGCGACTGAACCGTCTGAAGCTTCGGCCGGGCAGGCCGGTGCCCGGCAGCTGCAATCGGTTCATCATTTTAGCCGAACATTGGGGCGCGGCGGCCGGCAACGCAATTTCCCGCCGGGGTCCCGGGGGAGTTTGACGGGGCGGTGGTTCAGTGTATTATCGCCGGCATGATCCGCCCCGGTCACCGGTTCGGCCTCGCCCTGCTGGCGGCATTATTTGTCGCCGGCTGTGCCTCCTCCCCGATGTCCCGGATCGATGCGAACCGGGCCTTGTATGAGTCGTGGCCGTTTGAAATCCAGGAGGCGGTGCTCAACGGCAAAGTGGTGGTGGGGATGACGCCGGAGATGGTGCAGATGGTGCTGGGCAAACCCTCGGAAGTCATGAGCCGCTCCGGAAAGAAGGGCGAGGAAGAGGTGTGGGTCTACAAGACGGGCGGCGGTGGCCTCAACCTGCTGAACAACTCCAGTATTTCCATGGGCGGGAGCATCGGTGGGGTCGGGGTCATCGCCCCGATCGGGGGCGGCGGAGGCAGCGAGCCAGTGGAAGATGAGCGGGATGTCGTTTTCCAGAACGGCGTGGTGGTGCGCTCTGATCCGGGGCTGAACAAGTAAGCGCGGCGCGGGCTAGTGGCCCAGCCGGCGGTAGTCGAGGACGGTGTGGCTGATCGAGCCTTGCTCCAGGCACTTGATGTCGGTCAGTGGCGCGGCCGGCGAGACGTCGTGGATCTTGCCCCAGAGCAGGCGGTGGGAGCCGTCGTCAGCTTGCGGACTGAACAGGCCGGGCACGTGCACCTGGGCGGGCACGGTGCGTTGTACGGCGGTGTCGGGCCGGCAAGGATAGGGAAAGTTCAGGTTGTGCACCGTGAAGCTGTCGGTTGGCGCGGCGGAAAAAAGCGGGACGACCATTGACGCCGCGCGGGCGGCGGAAATTTTCAGCGTGGCGGACAGTTCGCCGTCCGGGGTGCCGCCCTGGTCCTTGAGGTGGGCGTAGACCTCCTCGGCGACGTCCTGCGACACCGCCATGGCCGGCAGGCCGTGCAGCGCGCCCTCCCACGCGCCGGACACGGTGCCGCTGGCGAGAATGAAGCCGAGCGAGCAGTTGAAGCCGACATTGATGCCGCTGACGACCCCCCCGACCTTGCCCGGCAGCAAATGGGCGAGGGCGATGTTGACGCAGTCGGACGGCGTGCCGTCCACCATCCACGTCGGGCAGCCGAAACCGCGGTCCACCGCGGCGGACTTGACCGGGCGGTGGCGGGTCTTCGAGGCGCCGGTCCAGCTCTGCTCGTTCACCGGGGCGACGACGGAAAGTTCGTGGCCCGCGGCCTTGAGGGCGAAAATCAACTCGTGCAGGAAGACAGAGCCGATGCCGTCGTCATTCGTGACCAGGAGCCTCATGGAAACCACCAGCCAACCATCAGGGACCGGCCGCTGTCAGCTTCTTTTCCGCGGCGGCCCGCCGGCGCCGGTTCTCCGTCAGCAGCCAGATCATGTAGAAGACCACGAGGAGGTTGATCACGAGCGCCCCGATCCGGAGCCAGGTGACCCGTTGCGCCAGCTCGTAGATTTCAATCGGCAGGTAGATGCCGCCGCTGAGCGCGGCGAGCCACTCGGCCCAGCGCCGCTCATACCAGAGCCCGTAGGCCTCGGCAAAACGCACGCCGGCGTAAAGCGCCGCGAGGCCGGCCAGCGCCCAGAGATGGGCGTCCTCCAGCCGGGCCATGGCGGTGATGAAAATCTGCGGGTAATGGGCGGCCGGGTCGAGGTGGAGATGGCGGATGATCCGCTCGGCATAGACCTCGTTGTCCCGGTCAAGAAAGCTCAACAGGCCGAAGCCGGCGATCAGCACGATGGCGCCCTTGAAGGCTTCAAAGACTGCAATCGGGCGGAGGGCTTTATGGGCGAGGCTGGGCACAGCCGGTCACCGTAGCGGCCCCACGGCGATGTGCAATGTTTGGCCGATAAAAAAAGCCGCGACGCAAGTCGCGGCTTGAAGGGAAGATCAAAGGAACGATTACGACTGCACCGGGGCGGCCTCGGCCGGGACGGGGGCGCCGCCGGCCTGTTTCTGCGCCTCGAGCTCGGCCATCGCGGCCTTGCGGGAGAGACGGACCTTGCCCGTGCGCTCGTCGATGCCGACGCACTTGACCGTGATGGAGTCGCCCAGCTTGACGACGTCCTCGGTGCGGCGCACGCGGAAATCGGCCAGCTCGGAGATGTGCACCAGGCCTTCCTTGCCCGGCATGCACTCGACGAACGCGCCGAATTCCTTCACGCCGGTGACGCGGCCGGTGTAGATCTTGCCCATCTCGATCTGGGAGCCGCCGCCGCAGAGGGCGTCGATCTCCTGTACGGCGCGGTTCATCGCGTCGGCATTGTTCGAGTAGATGAAGACCTTGCCAGAGTCGTCGTCCGCGATGTCGATCTGCGCGCCGGTCGTCTCGGTGATGCGGCGGATTGTCTTGCCGCCGGGCCCGATGAGCAGGCCGATCTTCTCGGGATCGATCTGGATCGTCTGGATGCGCGGGGCGTATTTCGAGAGGTCCTTGCGTGGGGCCGGGAGCGAAGCGAGCATCGACTTGAGGATCTCGATGCGGGCGTCGCGCGCCTGGAAGATCGCGGTCCGGGCGATCTCGAAGGGCAGGCCGTTGATCTTGAGGTCCAGCTGGAAGCCCGTGATGCCCTTGGTCGTGCCGGCGAGCTTGAAGTCCATGTCGCCGAAGTGGTCTTCCTCGCCGAGGATGTCGGTGATGGTGGTCCACTTCGTGATGGCGCCGTCGGCCGCCATCTCGGTCATGAGCCCGCAGCTGATGCCGGCGACGGGGGCGATGATCGGCACGCCGGCGTCCATGAGGGCGAGGCAGCCGCCGCAGACGGAGGCCATCGAGGTCGAGCCGTTGGAGGCCATGATCTCGGAGACGACGCGGATGGAGTAGGGGAAGACGTCCTCGGGCGGCAGGATCGGCACGAGCGAGCGCTCGGCGAGCGCGCCGTGGCCGATTTCGCGTCGGCCGGGGCCGATGAAGCGGCCGGCCTCGCCGACGGAGAACGGCGGGAAGTTGTAGTGGAGGATGAAGCTCTTCGACGTGGCGCCGCCGGTGAGGCCGTCCATGTCCTGCGCTTCCTTCGTCGGCCCGAGGGTGACGATGGCGATGTTCTGGGTATCGCCGCGCTGGAACAGGGCGGAGCCGTGCACACGGGGGAGGACGCCGACCTGGGAGTTGAGCGGACGGAGCGACTTGGCATCGCGGTGGTCCGAGCGGACACCCTTGGCGAGGACGGTGGCGCGGTAGGCCTTGTATTGGAGATCCTCGAAGACGACGTTCAGGTCGACATCGGTGAACTTGCCTTCGCCGAGCTCCTTCAGGAGGGCGGCCTTGGCCTCCTCCTTGAGCAGCTTGACGTTGGCGGAGCGGACGGCCTTCTCAAAGCCGAAGATGGCGGCGGAGACGCGCTCGGCCGGGACGACGCGCTCGATGATGGCGCGGGCCTCGGGCGTGGCGCCGACGAGCTTGAAGGTGGCCTTCGGCTTGCCGGCGAGGCGGACAAGCTCCTTGATCGCGGCGATAATGGGCTGGATGGCCTGGTGGCCGAATGCGAGCGCCTCGACGAACTTCTCCTCGGGGATCTGGTCGGCGGAGCCCTCGATCATCAGCATGTCCTTCTCGTTGCCGACGTAGATGAGGTCGAGCGACGAGGAGAACATCTGCTCGATGTTCGGGTTGGCGACGAACTGGTCGTCGATCAGCGCGACGCGGACGCAGCCGATCGGGCCGTTCCACGGGATGTCGGAGATGGCGAGGGCGGCGCTGGCGCCGTTGACCATCGCGATGTCGGAGTCGTTGATCAGGTCGGCCGACATGAGCTGGCCGATGATCTGCACCTCGTTGAGGAAGCCCTCGGGGAAGAGCGGGCGGCAGGGGCGGTCGCACAGGCGGGAGATGAGGATCTCGCGCTCGGTGGGGCGGCCTTCGCGCTTGAAGTAGCCGCCGGGGAAGCGGCCGGCCGCGGCGTATTTGTCGCGGTAGTCGCAGGTGAGCGGGAAGAAGTCCTGGCCGGGGCGCATGGTCTGGGCGACGCAGGCGGTGACGAAGACGTTGGTCTCGCCGACGTTGACGTTGACGGCGCCGCCCGCGAGCTGGGCGATGGAGCCGGTGGAGAACGTGAGCCCGAGGCCGGGCACGGTGACATTATGTTTCTGATTCATTTTCGGACGGATTTTCGGATCGGACAATTTGTGTCTGCGGATAAGACGAGCGCGGTCAGCAACACACGACTGGGGACGGCTCGGAGCCTCCGGGGACGGAGGTAGCGACGCACAGGGCGCCGCGAGTGGGTTTTCACGAAACCCGCTTTTTGTCTCCTCGCTCTTTGCGCGAGAGATTTCCGTTTGGCACTTTCGGGGTAGGGCGGATTATTCTTAATCCGCCGC